>JBKQKT010000190.1:0-5166 GCA_052147365.1 Candidatus Korobacteraceae bacterium
GCTTCTGCCCTTGCTCTTTAGACATTCCGGGGCAGTTTATCGTGATCGAGCCACTGTTGTTCGGAGCAATGGGGCTACAAGGGCCTGAGGTCGTAGCGGACTGTTGGGCTATGCCCAGCGAAGAGAAAAGCACAAGGACGATCATTCTCATTGTGGTTTGGGTTTCTTGGGTGGATGAGCCGATTTACTCGCATCGGGGTTGATTGTCACCGTTCCATTGTTGTTCGGAATGATTGGGCTTTCCGGCCCGTTGGTAACGTTGACATAGGGAGGGGCCTTGGATTGCTCCATCAATTTGGCTCGATACCCTTTGTCGATTAGCCAACCGAGGCAACCAAAAATAACAAAACCAGCGATTGCGCAGACTGCCATGAATTTGCGGGGGGATTCGATACCGATGGCATCGTGAATCAGTTTTGCAAGCTCAAGCACTCTCAGCGGCTTTCTCTTAGAATCGCGCTCCTATCCTACGCCACAAGCTACCTGAATTCCAGAGACGATTGCTAAGCCGGCGCCCCGGGTTCGCCGGATGTCCCACACATTCGCGCTGTTTGCGAATGTGTAGGCGATAAAATGCTATGACGCTAGAAAATGGATGCAGACGTCGCGTGGAACCCTCTCCCACTCAACCAAAAGAAGGTTGAGTGGGGCACCCCGGCAATTTTGGGCTGTACTGGTGCGGATGGAAGAACGTCGGGAGTGCTCCGATAGAAAAATCGTTTCACGGTGTCGCGACCGGGCGAGACGAGTGTACTATGGTGCCGTTTTTGAGGCCCAAAAGGAAATTCCCGTTGACCGCAACACATTCGTCAGCAATTGATGATTCCCGATTCCAGAGAGGCTTGTTCTTCGGCCTTGCGGCTGTCGTCCTCATTTACGCGTTCATAGCGGGGCTGCGCACGGTTTCGGATTTCGATCTTGGCTGGCAACTGGCGACCGGGCGGTGGGTCGCACAACATCATAGCGTTGCTTCGGTTGACATCTTCTCATATACGGCGCAAGGAGAACCTTGGATTTATCCTGTCGGCGCCGGGCTCTTCTTCTACGCTGCTTACCTTCTCGGCGGCTACTCGCTGATCGCCTGGGTCGGGGCCTTGGCCTGTGTGGCCGCCGTCGCATTGCTCCTGCGCCGGGGCACCGTCGTCAACGCTGCTATTGCGGTTTTTGCAGTGCCACTCATTGCCCTGCGCACGACGCCGCGCGCCGATATGTTTACCGTGGTGCTGTTCGCGGCGTTTCTCTCGATTCTCTGGGAGAACTATCGAACCAGCCATGCCCGTCTATGGTTGTTGCCGCTGCTGATGCTGGCATGGGTCAATCTTCATTTTGGCTTTGCGGCAGGGCTGGGATTGATTGGCGCCTACGTGGGCGTGGAGCTTCTGGAGATGGTTACGGACAGCCTTCGCCGTGCCTCTGCCCTGCAAAGACTCAGGAGTGCAGCAGGGTGGTTTTTCTGTACGGTGCTGGCGACTCTGGTGAATCCTTGGGGCTGGGGGATCTACCGGGCGCTGCTACGCCAGGAGCGCGCCAACGCTCAACAGCAGTTTTGGATCACGGAGTGGTCCAGCGTACCCCTGAACTGGGGTGTGATTTCCAATTCTCTTTCGCCCCGGCAAACCGGCGGCGCCATTTATGTTCTGCTGGCAATCGCCGCCATCGCATCCTTGGTCGCATTGCTTAGGGTCCGGCTGGGCGCGGCGGTTCTCTTGCTGGGAGCAACCTACCCCGCTGTGCGGTACGTTCGCATGGGGGCGGTCTTTTCGTGCGTGGTGGTCGTGGTGGGTGGCTATGTGCTTTCTGATGAGCTACGCCGCCTCGCGTCACGGGTAAAGCCTCTCAGGGTGCGTTTTGTCATCGGCGGTGTTGCTGTTGCACTGTTTATTGCGCTCGCCGGCGTCCGGTGCTTCGATCTGGTAACCAACCGTTACTACTTTCAGGGCACTGAGAAGAGCAACTTCGGCCCGGGACTGAGTTGGTGGTTCCCGCAGCGCGCGGCGGAATTCATCGTCCGCGAGAACCTCCCGGCAGAAGTGTTCACCTCCTACGACGAGGGCGGTTATCTGGTCTGGAAGCTGGGTCCCGAGCGGCGCGACTATATTGACGGCCGGGACACGTTGTTCGGAGTGCCACGGATCCAGCGCTTGGATAAGTTGATGCAAGCATTGCCGGATTCCGACCCGTGGAAGGAAGAAGCAAGCCGCTACAACATTAATACGGTCATTTTTACGCTCGCGCGTTTTGACGGAATTCAACTCGTCCGGCTGCAAGACTGGTGTGCGAGCCGACTCTGGCAACCGGTGTACCTGGATGAGGTATCGGCCGTCTTCGTGCGCCGCCAGGGGGAGACGGAAGACCTGATGCGCCGCTTTCCCGTTGATTGCGAGACTGCGCCGATACCCGCGCAAGCGCCGGGAAAGGGCCAAGCCGAGACATTCAATACATGGGCCAATGCAGCGGCCGTTCTCGCCGCATTGGGTCGAAATTCCCAAGCGCTTGACGCAACCGCTAATGGACTCTCCGTCTTTCCGGACAGTGCCTTCCTTCATTGGCTCCGCGGAAACGTGCTCCTTGCCATGGGTCGCTTAGGCGACTCCGAACAGGAATATCTCACTGCGGTCTCGCTTGAGCCCAACGAGGTCACTTGGGGAGCTTTGGCTGATACCTACCAGAAACGAGGCCGTATGACGGCGGCGATCGCTGCTATGAAACACGCAGCCCAGCTTTCCCGATGGCCACGGAAACCAATCCTTAATCTGGGCTACATGTACCTCAGGGTCGGGCAACCAGCCGAGGCATTGAAGGCATTTGATCAGGCGGTCCGGAGCGTACCTGGCAACATCAAGGCAGCCGACGGCGGTACGTTTGACATCATGGTGGCACAGGGGCGTTCCGCTGCATGGGATGCATTGGGCGACATCGGGAAGGCGACTTCTTATCAGGAAGAAGCGGCCCGGCTCGCCCCCAATGCTCCGCAGCCGTGGCGGCGCCTGGCGCAGCTTTATGAGCGGCAGGGACGGACCGAGGACGCCAACCGCGCCCGCGAACATGCCGCAGAGGTGACGGGAAAACCCAATTAAACCGGGAATACGTATTGCCGTGTGGCCTGGTGCCATAGGTTCGCGCTCGTTGGACTAACCCTGGGGTCACTGCACTCGATCCCCGAACGGGATGCAGATTGTGTTCACGCCAAAGATCGTGACTTGGGGATGGTCGGTTGGCAAGGTCCAATTTTCCCTTGCCCGAGTTAGCGTCCAAAGACGGACGCTAACCCTTCGGCAAGCTCAGGGCAGGCTCCGGGGCGCGCGGCGAACAGCCCGTTCCTTTTGGGGCCGTCCAGATAAGTACACCTTTTACATTTCTTAACACGCGGAAGGCGAGCAGCCCCGTCTAATTCCGCACAGAGCAAGTGTTGTCGCTGGCACGACAAATCGATTAGTTGCGAATAAAGGGCCTGTTACAAATAAGGAGTTGCGATGTTAGACATAGAACTCACGAACGTGCAGGATGTCACTCTAGTGCGGTGTAAAGGATCGTTCTCCGGCTCCGCAGATCTCGAGCGCTTTCGCGCGGCCGCGTTCAAAAGCCGTGCCAGCTTGCTGCTGGTGGACATTCGAGAAGTGGACACTATCGATCTGGCTGGACTTAGTTTGCTGCTGGGGACCCACGCCCGCGCGGAGCGTCGCGGGGGAACGCTGGCGATTCTACATCCCACCCCGTGGGTCGAGGAGATTTTTCGCATGTCTCAATTGGACTCGGTGCTGCGTATCCTGCCCATCCACCAGCCCGGCGCGAGTGCGAGCGGCTAGGGGCCTCGCGAACAAACAAGGCTGGATTTACACGCCGCGCAAGCCGCGGTTTTCCGCAGAACTTACACCAATTCATCCGCGAAGTCTGAGCATCCGCGCTCTTATAAACGAACGCCGATCGACAGGGCCCCGTTGACTACGGCCTTCTCTTGCATGACGCTCCTGACGTGGTCAGTGACTTGTCAGCACAAATCCGACAAAATCGGCTCGTAATCTCATCGCTTGCGGAGCGGTCGGGTGTAAGATAACTGCCATTTCGGAGCCGGGGTAAATCCAACGCTGGCCAATTGACCCGATAGAGGGGAACATTCATGACAACTCGCATCGCTGTATTCGCACTTCTGTGCCTGGGGTTGGCGGTTCCGGCGTGGGCGCAGAACTGGTCGTATGACAACGGGCCGATCAACGGCAATGTTGACGCCTGGTACATCAACTTCGGCAACATCGTGAGTGACACCTTTGTCGCCGGTGGACCCCTGGTCAACGGCTTTTCGTTAGGCGTCGAAACCATATTTTCGAACGACATCGTGACCTCGCTGGACTGGTCCATCACCTCCGGGGAAAATGGTGGCACAACGTTTGGCGCGGGTACGGCCAGCGGCGCTAACCTGACCGACAAATACATCTCTTCCAACCAATTTGGCTTCGTCATCAGTGAGGTCACAGTGTCGGGTCTGAATGTGCCCACCACATCGGGCACAACCTACTGGCTCAATCTGCAGAGCGCACAAACAGCCACCGGCGATCCGGTCGCCTGGGATGAGAATAGCGGTGTCGGCTGCATGTCGGACGGTTGCCCATCGAAGGCTTCCCAGAATCTCGTGGGTACAATTCCTTCCGAATCGTTCACTATCAGCGGCAGCGGTAGCGGGACCACACCGGAGCCCAGCAGCATACTGCTACTTAGTTCTGGAATTCTTGGCCTTGCCGGCCTAATGCGGCGCAAGTTGTTCTAAGGTTTCGCGAGTTGAACCTTGAGGAGGCTCTTGACCATGAAATTGCTGATCGCTTCGCTCACGATGTTGTGCTTAACTCTGGCTGCTGTCCCAGCCTTCGCCGATTACAACAACGGGCCCATCAACGGAAATGTCGATGCTTTTCTGCTCAACTTCGGCAACGTCGTCAGCGATACCTTCCAGGCTGATTCCAGTCAAGTTACAGGATTTATGTTCGGGGTTTGGGAGCTGCCCGGCGACACCATGGTCTCGATCGATTACTCCATAACCTCGGCCGAGAACAGTGGAATGGTGTTCGGCTCCGGTACCGTGAACGGCAAGAACCTGACCGACAAATACGTCTCCAACAACAATTTTGGCTTCGACATTGACCTGATTACCGTCACCGGCCTGAATGTTGCCAC
>JBKQKT010000191.1:0-5091 GCA_052147365.1 Candidatus Korobacteraceae bacterium
AGTAGGGATGAAGGCCATCGTTGCAGTCTGGCCGGGAGCAGAAGTTGTAGAGCACAGTCTCGGTTTGTGCATGGGCTGGGCGAGCGGCCATCGGCAAGAGGGCGAGAAAAAAGACAAAGCCTGTAAACCAAGCTCCAATAAAGTCCTTGTGGTTCATTTGGTCCACCTCCGTGGCTTGATCTCAGGACGACTAAGTGTCTGTGGTCCTTTACTACTCCACCCTGAAGATCCGCGTCAAACCTGCGCTAACGCCATCTGGGTTAAGTAAGGCGAAGCTTTCGCCATCCGCGAGGACGACCGCAATCTTCAAAGCAGTGGCCAACCGGAGTCGTTTCTCGTCCAGCCTCTGGTCAAGAAACATAATCAAGCCTGGAGGTTCTGCAAACAGCAAATGACCGTATTCGAGCAGTTGTCCGAGCGCTGTACGGAATGCCTGGGCAAGGGTGAGGTTACGAGTGACCTTGATCTCCCCAATGAAACTCTCACCATCCACTGAAAACGAAACGTCCACAAAATTCTTTTCCATCTCGGCCGAAACACCCCGGTCTTTCAGAAAATGACTGAGTCGGACCTGGTAATTTTGGTGCTCAGGAATGACCGTCCTCTCCGCAGTCCCCAGGACATAGCTGTAGGCCTTCCGCAATTCATCGAAGCTTGACGGAGCACGCGAGTGGACCTTCCCAGCCGTTGTTTTTCCCGCTCCAGCAGCTTTGCTCGTCTTGGGGAGACCGAAAGTCAGTTCCTGATACAGGGGTTCGGGAAGGGGGTTGTTAAGGCGCCAGACATAACGCATCTGCGGCCGGCCGTTGGAGGGATCTTTGAAGGTCGTGTGTTCCAGGTATTCCAACTCACCTGCGTATACGAAATCCTCACGAGAAGTGCTGCGGATAAATAATGAGACGCGCGTATCAGGCAGCCTCAGATTCGCATAATCTTTGTGGTCTTCCGTGACGTCCCGGCGAGTGACCCAGATGAACTGGTCAGCAAACAACAAATCTGCATAGTTGTGAGCAGGGTCAAATTCTTCTTTGTTCAGCGTAATAAAGATGAAATAGCCACCGTCCTTGCACTGGGGAGGCAGCCCAACGTTCAGATGTTGCTGCTGTGGGTCATACTGGATCCCCACCGTGGTGAAGGCTTCCTTGCGGCCGTAACGACCGAACAACTCAAGTGGAAGCTGTACCGCACCTGCCTCTTTGGGTACGATCGTGAATCCCAGGCTCTCCAGAATTGCGTTCGCCTGCCCTGAATGCGTACCTCCTGAGAATTCTGATTCCGGCAGTTCGACGCCGTGCTCGATCTTCACCGCCCGAGTTACAACAACCTTAGGAGGAAAGCGACGTCCCTTCCAGAGCAGGTCGTATTTTGTTGACTCGTGAGGGCCGGCTTTGATGTGATTCAACTCCGGCAGTAAAGCCTCGAGAGCACGTTCTACGGATGAACGCTTAAGTAGCGGTATCGGCATTCTGACGTCGGTCTCCGATTCTGGGGAGGCCTCATCCTATCAAGAACATCGGCCGCTGAGCATTGCGAAATTCGGTCCGGATCACCTCTTGCTACTTTCGTTGACTGGGGGACGCCCCCTCAATAAGATGAAGCGACCTCAGAGGCATGGCATTTTGGAATGACCGGCCAAACCATATCCCACTACCGAATCCTGGAGAAGCTGGGTAGCGGCGGCATGGGCGTCATTTATAAAGCCGAGGATACCGAACTTCGCCGCCTCGTAGCCCTGAAATTTCTCCCTGATAAAGTGGCGCAAGACCCGCAGGCGCTCGAACGCCTTCGCCGAGAGGCCCGTGCTGCCTCGGCTTTAAACCATCCGAACATTTGCACGATCCATGAAATCGGGAGACATGAAAACCAAATCTTCATCGTAATGGAGTACCTCGACGGGTTGACACTCAAGCACCGCATTGGGGGGGCGCCCGCTGGCGGTTGACACACTTATCACTCTGGGACTCGAGATTGGCGATGCCCTTGACGCTGCACACAATGAAGGCATCGTGCACCGTGACATCAAGCCTGCCAACATATTCATCACCAAGCGTGGCCATGCCAAGATTCTGGATTTTGGTCTCGCCAAAGTCACTCGCGTCGACGCCGAGCCACTCAGAAACTCCGATGCCGAAACAGCCTCGATGACAGCCGACGAGGACGACCTGACATCTCCGGGAACGATGCTCGGCACTGTGGCTTACATGTCGCCAGAACAGGTCAGGGCTAGGCGTTTGGATCAGCGGACGGATTTATTTTCTTTCGGGGTGGTGTTGTTCGAGATGTCAACGGGACAGCTGCCTTTCAAGGGCGAAAGCTCGGCTGTCATTTGCGAAGCCATCATGAATCGCGAGCCGGTATTTCCTGATCAACTATCCCCAGATCTCCCGACCGGTCTCAAGGAGATTATTTGCAAGGCTTTGGAAAAAGACCGAGAACTTCGTTACCGGCATGCTGCTGACATGCGGAACGATTTGCTGAGACTTAAACGGGACTCTGAAATCAAGAAACCGACGGCGAGCGCTACCGCCTCTAAATCTGGCTCTGTCACTGAGCCGGACAGCGGGGTTAAAAGGCTGCGCAGAATCAAATGGTTACTGGCAGCCTTACTTCTAGTTGCCGCCATCTGTTTGCCAGTCTATTTGCGTGAGAGGCGTGCCGCATTTCCGGCCCATCCGCCAACTGCGTTTGTAAAGGGGATCCCAAGCCCCGACCAAAGAGCTTACATTGCCGTTCTGCCCTTCGAGTATGGTACGAACACCTCCCTGGCTTATATTGCCGAAGGGCTCTCGGCCGGTCTTATGGCGCGTCTTTCCAACTTCCCTAACCTGTATGTTTCCCCTACCGACGACGTCAATAAAGAATCAGCTAAGCCAGGCCGAGAGTCTATAGCGCGCAGGCTCGGAGTCAATCTTCTGATCGAGGGAAGAGTACAAGAGAGTGCAGGTGCTCTGAAGGTCACCTTATCAGTATACGACGTTGTACATTCTCGTGTTTTGGATGCTGTGGAACTCACGGGAGATCCCTCGCAGTTGGTGGAGCTAGAAGATCAGATATACGAACATGTCGCGAAACAAATGCGTATCGAGAACAGCGAGGGTAGTTTTCGCGCTGGTATGCGCCCCGCACGCGATCAGGCCTACGATCGTTATCTCAAGGCACGGAATATCGAGCTAAAGCAAGACCCCAAAGATTTGGACACAGCGATAGCTCTTTATCAGGATGCAATCGATACCGAGCACACCTTTTCTCTTGCCCACATGGGACTCGCCAGATGTTATCTCTCACAATTTCGGGCCTCCGGAGACCACAAAGTTCTGCAAAAAGCGATAGCTGCTGCCCAACTGGCAGTGCAGGTAGACGATGACTCGCCAGACGCACATTACGTACTGGGCGACGTGTACGCCAACTCGGGGAAGAGCGCGGAAGCGGTTGCTGAACTGAAAAAAGCATTGGAGTTGGCGCCGAATTCAGATGAGGCCTATCGCAACCTAGGTGACACGTACGTTCGTGCCGGCCAGAGTGATGAAGGCATTGCCGCTTTTCAGAAAGCAGTCGCCGCCAATCCTTACAATTGGCTGAACCACGTTGCCCTCGGCAAGGCCTATGCCGGGCTTGGCGATACGCCAAAAGCTCTCGCGGAGTTTCAGAAGGTGGCGGAGCTTGCTCCTGACAACCCCCTGGGCTATGAAGGAATCGCTTCCTGCTATCTGCGGGATGGGAAGTGGAGTGAGGCCATAGCGCCATGTCAGAAGGCCCTGACTATCGCTCCGGACTCGGCCACTTACTCCAACCTTGGAACGGCTTACTTTTTCCTGAAGAACTATGATAAGGCCACCAAGATGTATGAAAAGGCCGTGCAGCTTAATGCGAGTCAGAGTGAAGAGCTGTGGGGGAATCTCGGTGATGCATACCGCTGGCTCGGGCAAACGGATAAAGCTCGGGGCGCCTACGCCAAAGCGATCTCGCTGGCTTTTCAAGACCTTCAGGTAAACCCGCGTTCGGCCAGCGTCATGGGAGATCTTGGGATTCTCTATGCCAAGAAAGGCGATGCTGCCAACGCGCTGAAGTACACAAATCAAGCTCGCGCTCTCAAGCCGAATGACTTGCAGTTAATCTACTATGAGGTCCAGGTGAAGACTCTGGTCGGGCGGCCTGAGGAAGCGTTGAAGTCATTGCGGCTGGCGCTGGAAAAGGGTTGGACCGCTCAGGAGGCCTGGAACGATCCCGAGCTTCAGAAGCTCCAAGCCTTGCCGCAGTTCTCACAATTGGTGAAAGAGTTCTCGAAGAAGAAAAGTGGGGCAACTACTGGCAGCGTCAGCGCAAAGTAGCGGATGACTTGTAGTTTCGGCCGCTAGCCACACGGAGATTGACTTCCACCACGATATTTGCCACTTTCCATTGCTGGGTTTCTGCGCTTCGAATTCGCTGTTCGTGGATCCTTTTCCGCTGATTCTGGAAAGGACTACAGAAAATGCCATGGGAGGCACTCGATGCCGTGCGCGAAGAAGATATGCAGGTTAGCAAGGAGGATTTGGGCTCAAGCCGACCGGCGTGCACTTGCGGCCATGCAATTCGTCGTCGCTGTCGGTTTTGCCCTCAGCGATCACCCAAAACCGGCCACTGATTATCACCTGAAAACCGGCCAACGAGAGTAGCGTCCGGGACATTGAATCCCGCGGAGGCTTGTAGGCTCCGTGGGCATGGCCAATGTCTTGAACGAAGAGAAGAAACAACAAGTCTTAGCTCTGGGACGGCTGGGCTGGTCGCTGCGGCGCATCCAGCAAGCGACCAGAATCCGTCGCGAAACCGCCAGCGCCCACCTGAAAGCGGCTGGGATTGCGGTGCGTCCGCCCAGTGGTTGGGGGCGGTGCGCATCAAAACCGGCCAACGAGGTGATTACCGACTCCGTGGTGGTAAAACCGGTTATCCCGGTGGTTCCCGATCCCCTCGACCCCAACTGCAACCCCAACCCCGAAAACCTTTCTAATAAGGGAACAGCAAGAGCAACTTCAAAACCGGCCAACGAGAACGAGGTGATCACCGACTCTGAGGTGATCACCGACCTCAACTCATCCCCAGGAGACGAAGTAG
>JBKQKT010000192.1:0-4431 GCA_052147365.1 Candidatus Korobacteraceae bacterium
CAGTTCCGAACTCCACTGTTCGTAGAATTCACGTCCAAGTTCGTGCTGGGAATGGTGATTTCCTATCGGAAGGGCACTGGTCAAGTAGCTGAGGAACGTTTCCCGGAGGTCTTCTGCAAGCGCAAAGCCATCGGGTGCAGGCGTTCCTTTTCTCCTATCCTGCTGCTTGATTATTCAAGAAAACAAAAAGCTGCCCAATATGAGGCGTGGATCAGTCTTCGAAGTCGGGCGTCAACCAACAGAACTAGAGTCTTACACTCCAGACAAACCACCTTGAACTGGTTGGCGGCAAGTCTCGCGTCCTCTTCGCGGCTGTCCCAATGAATCCTCTAAGGACTCAGGAACCCTCAATCTCAAACGTTGCGGCGATCATTATCAGTGACGCACGTCACATATGGGCCGTTTATTACGAGCAGCTCACTGCTAGCTAGTCCGCACACATACACCGATTGCACACCGAAAAGGTCTTGCAGCTTGCGATTTACGCTCGTAACCGTTGAGAGAATCATGTTGTGACCTGTGCGCTGGCTGCTGACCCACTGATTGCAGTCATTATTGCGTTCGCGAGCTTCGGAAGACCTTGGGGCAGCTATCGAATACCCGGCCGTCACCGGAGAAACGGCTATCAGACACGAAGACAAGTTCTTGGTGTTGCGATATCTGCCGAACCCATGCGAATCGCGATGGTCACCTTGTATCCCTCAAATAGCCTGTTCCCGGATTGTGCCTTGGTCGCGGACGCGGTGAGCCAGCACGTTCAAACCACCTGGTCGGTTGCGGCTTGTTTGTCCGCAGCCGAAAAGAGTACGCGAGGGCCAAGACTTTGTGCAACGAAAAACATTCGGACGTGATCACGGTGGCAAAGTCCTGCCTCGGATAATCAGGAACAGTTGGGAACGCATCGGAGTTTGCGAATTTTCTAACAGCGATTCGAGGCTGTGAAGCGCCGATCTTTGTGGGACATGACAAGCGCCTCAGATCGAACGAGCACTGCAGATCGCGAGAGCCAAAATCGTGTACTCATTCGTGACCATTCGGTCGCAACAAGTCGTCACCGATCAGCACCGAACGAACTCGGGACCCCTTTTCGAAGTGTGGGTAAGTGCTTGGAAAGCCAGGATTCGCAACGAATTAGGCCGAGTAGCCCAACAGCTCACCGCGAATTTTAAGTCCGCTGCGTCTGCCAGTTTCGCCATCCCGGCTCCGTTGGAAGGCTTCAGTAGAAACTAGTTTAGCAGTTTGGCGCACACGGACTTCCATCATCGCAGGGGTACTGCGTTACCGTTTGAAAAGCGAAGACAGCGATCTTCGGCCGCGGAGGAGACAAGCGGACTACATGCGGAAGTGCGGCATTGAGTTTAGGTCCCCATCAGAACGGCTGGCTCGCTTGGAGACGTACATCGCCTGATCTGCGGCGGCGTAAAGCTGGTCGGGGTCGCTACCATCGTCGGGATAAAGCGCCAGCCCGATGCTAAGGCCGGTATGAATGAGTTTGCCTTCCAGTTTGAAGGGAACCGTGAACGCCATCTCGAGGTTCGAAACCAGCACCTGCGCTCCGTGCGCGTCGTCCACGTCGCTCACAATGGTAAACTCGTCGCCTCCTGAGCGGGCGAGGGTATCGGAGACCCGCAACCGGCTCGCCAGACGTGTCACAACCTGCTGCAAAGTCAGATCTCCGATTCGGTGCCCATAGGTATCGTTCACCTGCTTGAAGTGGTCGAGATCGAGCAGGAGAACAGCGACCTTGTTGCCTTTACGCGCCGACCGGGTGAGAGCCTGTTCCAAGCGGTCTTCCAGGAGGCGCCGGTTAGGCAGTCCAGTCAGCTCATCGTGATAGGCGAGGTGCTCGCTCCTCTGGATCTGGTTCTCGAGCAGGATGACAATCATGCCGACGGCAACGAAGTACTTGGGAATGTTCCATACCTCGGACTCCACATGGATGGAAGGCCAGTAGGTTAGGAGCAAGGTACCGACAGGGAACACCGAGCCCCAGGCAACAAAGCCAAGCACCGTAGTCAGGACCCCGACGGTCGCCCGGTGGAAGTGCCGCCAGAACAGCGCCGCAACGATGAAATTGAGTGCCGCAAGAAGAATGATGATACCGAGACCGAAGCTGCCTCGCGCCACCGCCCATATGACGGCGCATGACAGAGCGAAACACCCGACCCACATCCCTATCACATAGGGAGTGATCTTCCCGTAGAACTTCCAAATCACGAGCTCTGCGCCGGCCAATGCCATCCCAATTACCGCATAGTAAAAGATGCCCGCTGTAACGTCCCAAATGACAGCGTCGGTGTAGAGGACCGCAGGAACAGCAATTACCGCGGCCAGCAGAATTTGACGGCGACGGTTGTTCGCTCCGGGAGACACCGAGATCAGGAAAGCAATGCTGGCCAACTCCAGGGCATTCAGGCTGACCGCCGTTGCCAGACGATTCCACAGGCCCTGCCCGGTGTCCACAAACTGGGCCACAAAATGTATCAGGACAAGAATCCAGCCTGTCAGCCAGAGATGGACACGTTCGTTCTTGCTCTGACGTAAGATCGCCCGAAAAACTACTACCAGGCTGGCAAGAGCGAGAAGGCTAGGGAGGATATGGAAATTCATAGGAAGTACGTGGCGATTCACGGCTGAAAACAGGGCCTGACGAAGGGCAAAGCTGTCAGAACTTTATCAGAAAAAGCGGACGATTTCTTGAAAAAGTGAGTTGTGTATGGCTCTAGAAACTGATGGCGAAGTGGTCGCCAGTGAGGCCGTAATTGTGCAAATTCAGGACGCGGCTCTTACCGCACCTTCACTTCCGGGTCGACCGACATCCCAACCCGCAACAGACCATCATGGTTGAAATCAGGCTTGTCGTTGCCGTCAAAGTCGATTCGAACCGGGATACGCTGGACTACCTTCACATAATTTCCTGTAGCGTTCTCTGGTGGCAACAGACTGTACTTGGCGCCGGTGGCACCGCCGATGCTCGTAACGTGCCCGTTCCACTTACGCCCTCCGTAGGTGTCAACTTTGATTCTAACGGGCTGGCCGGGCTGCATATGACTGAGCTGCGTTTCCTTGAAGTTGGCCGTGACCCACACGTCGTTCAACGGAACAATCGCCATCAGGTCCTGGCCGACTGCAATGTTGTCGCCAACCTGCACCGAGCGCTTGCCGACGACGCCATCCACAGGCGCCACAATGGTGGTATAGCCCAAGTTCAGCTGGGCCTGATCCAGAGCTGCCTTGTAGCGCAATGCCTGGGCGTCGGCAGATTCCGCCCTGGCTTTCGTCGCCGCTACCACATTCGGAGTGGCGTGCGCGTTCTTCAGTTCCGCATTGGCCTGCTCGATCCGCGATTCGGCCACCTTCACCTGCGATTGGGCCACCAATAGCTCCGCCTCACGCGCGCTCACCGTAGCGTTTTCGGCCGTAGCCGCGGCCACGGCCGCGTCGAATTGCTGCTGCGAAATCTCACGCCTACCCAGCAATTGCTGGTAGCGTTCCACGTCCTTGTTCAGCTTAACGGCATTCGCTTTCGCCTCAACCACCTGCTGTTGCGCGGCGTCAACCTGCTTCCGTGAGGCGGCCACGCCAGCCTGTGCCGAGTCCATGTCGGCACTCGCGGAACGGATTGAGCTGACGGAACCAACACTCTGCACCGGCACGCCGTACTGAGCCGCCTGCGCCTGCGCCTGGGAGTCCAGGTAATCAGCTTTAGCGCGATCAACAGCAACCTGGAAATCAGTCGGATCGACCTGCACCAGCACATCGCCTTTGCGGACGACTTGTCCATCGTCATAGTTGACCTTTATAACTTGTCCGGCAACACGCGCGTTGATGGGATAGATGTGGCCATCTATCTCGGCATCGTCGGTATCCTCCCAGTGACGGCTGTCCCACCAGAACCAGCCCGCTGCCAGTACGGCAACAATGACCACCACAAAAATGATGGGCTTGGTCGCCCGTTTTCTCCGGAACAAGCTGCCGCCGCTATCGTCATGCCGGACGACTTCCGGATCGTGGTGCTCTTCGGGGCTCTGGTTTGCAGCTTGGGGCCGCTCCAGATCGGGTTGCTCAGTCGTGCTAGGACTCATGTTTTCTTCACCTGTCAGCTGTCAACGACTATTCGTGGGGAGCCGGATTTTCGTTCTTTTGCGGTGCTGGGCTGGGCGGTGCCTGGGGCGAGGGCGTTGGTTTGCCAGTGCCATTGGGCGGTACGACGCCATTCGAAGGCTCCGTGCTGCCGGGCTGGCTCAGATACTGCTTTACCGCCTGCTCGGCGTTCCCGATGGCGCGCGCCAGTAAAACCTTGCCGATGTTATGCGCGTACAAACTGGCAATGTACTGCTCGTTGGCTGCGGCAAGTTGCTGCTGGCCCTGTATGACCTCAACGTTGTTCGTTACGCCGGCGGCGAACCGGTCCTGCGACTGCGCCAACGC
>JBKQKT010000193.1:0-16705 GCA_052147365.1 Candidatus Korobacteraceae bacterium
GATACATTGGAACGAGCTTGGGACCGAAGGAATGATTGGGAGTCCATGGGCAAGGCGGCCCGCTCCAGAGTAGAGGAATTGGTGCCGAATGATCCGATCGGCGTATTTTGCGAGCGGCTGAAGACCGCCACCAATCACTTGATTGCAGTGAATGAAGCCATCGGGAACCAGGAGGCTCTTTCAGAAAAGAGAAGTTGATGGGACGCCCAGGCAGGTCGCTCGGAGGCTTCTTTTGTTTGCGCATCCGTAGGGTCTGGCTCTAAGTTACCTGCACGCATCGAAACGCGTTGTTGCGTGCGGGCTCTGGACTAACAGATCATTACGCAGCATTTCGGATAGAGAGATAGATTGATGAATATTCTTGTAACGGGCGGTGCCGGATATATTGGCAGTCATACATGCAAGCTGCTCGCAAAATCTGGATTCCGACCTCTGGTTCTGGATGATCTTCGTCGCGGCTACCGGGCAGCAGTACGATGGGGCCCATTGGTTGAAGGTGATTGCGGCGATCCGGTGGTGCTCGAGAAGGTATTCTCGGAATTCTCCATTGACGCTGTAATTCATTTTGCAGCATATGCCTACGTAGGAGAATCCATGCAGATTCCGGCGATGTATTTCCAGAATAATGTAGTCGGAACCCTGAATCTGCTGAACGCGATGAGAGACCACAATGTCAGGACCATAGTCTTCTCCTCCAGTTGCGCCACATACGGCCATCCGCTGACTGTTCCGATCAAGGAAGATCATGTTCAGGCGCCAGTGAACCCATATGGGGAATCAAAGCGAATGGTCGAAGGACTCCTGCGTTGGTATGGTAAGTGCTACGGATTGAACTGGGCGGCACTTCGTTACTTCAATGCCGCCGGATGCGATCCCAATGGAGAAATTGGAGAGGATCATGTCCCGGAACCTCACCTGGTTCCGCGAGTGCTGACGGCTGCCGCAGGACGACTTGCTGTCGTCGACATTTACGGAACGGATTACGCGACTCGTGATGGCACGGCAATCCGTGATTTTATTCATGTTACTGATCTCGCACAGGCCCATGTTCGCGCTACGAATTATCTTCTCGCTGGCGGGGCTAGCGGGGCATTCAACCTTGGAACCGGAACCGGCCACTCGGTCCGCGAGATAATTGCCGTAGCCGAGAGAGTTACCGGAAGGTCAATTCCGGTAGCTGAACAGCCCCGCCGTCCTGGAGATCCGCCAGAACTTGTGGCTGACGCGTCCAAAGCTCGCGATGTGCTCGATTGGTCGCCGCTGCATTCTGATTTGCACATAATCCTTGAGACCGCATGGCGGTGGCAAAATCGCAATTCGACCACACGGGCATGATATTCGTCGACCCTCGCTTATGCCTAATCTAGGGATCGATGCAGAAATGCGGAGAGAGGATGCTTCAGCTCAGCAGTTAATCATGGGTATGTCTGATCTCGTCGAAGATAGCACAGTATTGAAATGCGATCGGCAGCTATGAAGATCACTGTGAGCTTCTTTGCATATAGTTGTTGCAACAGTATGAACCCCTAACAGTATCACATAGTCTAAGATGTTCCACTAACCTATCACCGGGTGCTCCAAGGCGGATTATCTGTGATCCAGTCGCTCTCAACAATCCAGACTAACAAGGCAAATCACGGTTCCTTGAGGTAGTAGGTTGTGCCGGAAACTAACACTCCTTGTGCGCGGAAATAGGGGGAGCGCCCACAAGTCTTGGTAAAGGTCTGGTGAGCAAAGACGGTACAACTATTCTGCGTTCACTCCAAGATATAGATACTCGTCACGTCGGCATCAACTCGCGGATCCCAAGCTTTAAATAGTCTTTGTGATCGTTTTCGGGGTGTGAGCATGCCGGCTATGATTGACCAGAGATTGCATTCGAACTGATATAGAAGCCATACTGCTCCTTCGGAGAAAGTCAATATTATGGGCCAGAAGTCAGAAAATTTGTCTCACCCCTCGTCCAACGCTTCACTTAGAGCAGGTTGGGAAGCTAGTAGCTGGAAGCGCCTTGTGGCAAGTGTCATCTTTTCTCTTTGCATAGCGTCGACGCTCGTCAGCTACCTGCCATATTCATTTAGGTGGGATGATTCGGACTACCTTGGGAGGGCTCTGGCGGTCAGTAAAGCGTTTTGGTCAGGACACGCTCCGGAGATGCGCGTGGCGATGGTTAGCGTGCATCCTCCCATCATGACTTTGTTAGGTCTGCCTTGGGGTCCCCTTAGTTCATGGGATGCTGCGGGCAAATGCTTCATAACGCTCGCCACGTTCACGGCTCTCTTCGTTGCCTGTTGCTTTTTTATGCTGCTGCGCGTCGGGTTGCAGCCAATGCATCTGGTGATCTCAGGCGTCTGCGTATTCGCTGCCCTTGGACCTTATCCTGCCGGCGCAATTGCGCATAGGGACGCAACCGCGTTTATGGCAGATTCTCTTTTCGCCTGGACGGCTTTCGCAGCGATACTTTTGCTTCCGTATGAAGCAGCTGCGCCAACCACTTCTTCTGCTTCTGGCGCACTGGCGCGTGGAGTCTTGTGGGCAGTAATCTTATCCGTCGGCGTCCTGACCAAGCTCAACTTTCTGTATTTTATCGCCTTGATAATACCCTTTCTTTTATTGATTAGAGCGCGGTACAGCGGGTCACGCAATGTCTTCATATCCCTAATTGCGCTCTGCGTGTGTGCACTGCCGACTATTCTCTTTTATCTTCGATATGGGCGAATCACTTTCGATAACGCGTGGGAAGCATCATTCGGTCATATAGCAAATTACTACTACATGCCCTTTTCGCGATTCGTCAGTTTAACTCTCGCAGAATCTCCGGGAATATGGTTGTCGCTCATGCTTGTAATTTCGGCTGGTGCGTATCTACTCGTAAAGCGACGGAATGTTCTATGGGCCAATCTTCTCCCTATTATAATTATGGGTGGTTTTAGTGCAATCTGTCTTGCCAGCAGGAATCGTGAGATCCGCTACTTGTTTCCCACAATTATTTCCTTCCCATTTCTGATCTGGATACCGATTTCCGAACGTGCCCGGAGGTGCAGTCGACGAACAGCACTGATGATGGCAGTACTCACGCTTTGTGTCATTGTGTTGGCGGCAATTCCAACGCGTTATCGACCCAATAGAGCATGCCTATCCGCAAGTGAAGCCGTGTTAACAGAGGCTACGCAATCCAATGCAAGGAAGGTTCTGTTGGCAACGGACAGTTCCTCATTGAATCCTAATTTGTTGAATCTAACGATTGCGGTCTCCCCATCACCACTTCCAATCGAGACAAATTCATTGGCTTGGAATGCTGGCTATGGTAGGGCTATTGACGAAGACTTCCGCCAGATTCAGGAAGCGGACCTTGTCGTTTTTCAGAACAAGGAGGCGCTGGATTTGCGAGCTACAAATCTGCGTACCAAAGAGTATGAGCAATACACGCGGCAGCATTTTGGTGAAGTGCCGATGAAAGTGACGAGTGGCGGCATTCGCTTTTACAAAGTATTTCATAATTGTTTGTCTCGCCGGTGGCAGTAGAATTCGCCGGAAAACCACGTGAACCAATGATTGGCTGTTGTCCCGAGTCTCAGCCCTCACAAGTAATGTGACCTCACGGAGCAATGGCGACGCTGAGACCTGTCGGCGGGTTTAGGGCGCCACCGACAAAGGTTGTCACACTCGAAGCAGGAAGTGTGTATGTGAAACTGTTGCTGCTGACAGTTACATTGCTCTGTGGAATAAGATTTTGTGTCGAGGAAGTAATCCATGGTGTAACCGAAGTGGTTGAAAGGCCGGTCAAGCTGAACGGCTGAGAAACTGAACTGCCATTCGTGTTGACTGAAACGATGGCAAATGCACCGGAGCTCTTATCCATGAATACCGTCAAATAAACACCGGACTGAGGGGTAGCCGTGGCCGAAATCCTGACCCAACCCGGCCGGACGAACCTAGACCAATTTCCGATGGCATAAAAACGTTGCGCAGGGTTGAAACTCGTGTCGGTAAGTCCATCATTGCATCCTGCATATCCGGAGTTAAGGTTCCAATAAAGCCACTGTGCTCCGTTCAGCGCAGTCAGAAAATCGTGGTTGTTGTGGGCCCAAACTAAAGCATCAGACATGCTGGAGTCGAATGCGGCCAGCGAGACCGAGCATGGACCATTGGCCCCCCCGTTTTGTTCTGTTTCCCAGAGAGGCTTAGCGGAAGTGGAAGACGGTGGAGGATTCGCTGCGAAATCTACGCAGCAATTCGGCACACCTGAGGTTTGCGCAAAGCCGTCCACGGTAATCGATCCAGCCTGTGCCCCGGAATAGTACCCATGTCCGCCGAAGGCCGCGATGTGTGGGCCGCAACTGGAATCATTCATACAGGTCGTAGCGTAGTCTGTCGCAAACCAGTCGGCGCTTTCAGGGATCACGATGGGAATTGACCCCAGTCCAGCGCTTACCATCTGAGGGTAAAGATACGAAGCCACAAAAGTATCGATCTCTGCCGCGGTCGTACCCGTGTTCTGCGGTTCGTTGATCGGCGAAACCGCGCAGATATTAGACAATCCTTGCGACTGGAGATACTGAATCTTCGCGATGTCGTAGGCCGCAATGCTCGAATAGCTCGACGAATCTAATTGATTGTTATTAAATCCAAGCTCAATGCAGGCTCCTCGTGCTTGGGCAAGCAGCAGAGTCGGCAGATCAGGCGCGCTATTTGCGGTCGAATTATCCTGAATCCTGATCCACGATAACCCGATGCTGTTGCCGCTGGCACAGGAACCATTGTTGGTCGAAAAGAAGCAATCAGCCTGCGCTGCTGTCATGTTGGTGTTCTGCTCGTTGAAGCCGGTACTCGCACCCCAGCCGCTGATCGTCTGGTAGGTTGTGCCCGCATTGATAGTCGCGGTTTGAGCGTGGCCGCTGAATGCTAACGAAAGAAGCAAGAAAAGAAATGAAGCCCGTATGATCTGTAATGAATTCATGATTTCGCACCCTTCTTCGATTATATCGAGAGCATCTAGTCGACCGCGGAAGGGGGCCATTCCGGCGGAGGGAGCTTGGTTACCAAGATACCGAGTGAACCCCCGCTCGCAAATCTACCTTTAGGGCTTCGCTCCCCGATCGATGATTTTCCGCGGGACCGTGCGAAGCTCTTTCATTCGCGACGCCACGCCAGTGTCCGAATTTGGGCGGCGCCGCTCACGGTAATGCCACTGCCGTATCGTTGTTGGTGAGGTTCACAGCGCTAAATCATTTTACAGATCGTTCAGATCGTTGAGAAAAAACCTCATGAAAGAGCTCGCAGAATGACTGCTGATGGGAGGGCACTCTTGATCGGCCCCTAGTGGTTAATGAATTGACTCATCGCACGCAGGACTCATTACGCACATAAGCGTGCATAAAGAGAGCGCTAGAAGGTAACGACTGACTGTGTGGCTCGTCTCGAAATAGGGCAAATTCGATGCCAGAATTGGCCGATCGAGGCCGAGTGTCTTAAGTAGATCGAATTGCGACGGTTAAGAAAGAGTGACTCTCTGTCGTGATCGGTAAGGGCTACTTGTGACCGGCGTCGAATCGTGTAATTCTTTTATACGGGGAATTTTCTTCGTAGGTACTGAGACCAGATATCAGTTTCTTTAGACGATTTCCGATCGATTCGACCACTTGTTCTAGGAAAGGAGAGCGGGCTGGGACGGCATCAAACTGGACACGACAGTGGCATTGTGCATCGCGGTCTCGATTACAAGCCAGACTGCTTCGTGCGCCAGGGCGGCGCACCGCGCGTGCCTCATGCGCCGAGCTCCGCAGCAATCGCGGGTCTCGCGATCGCGGGCGAAATCGTCAATCTTGCGCGCACGAAGCAATTGCTAGCCGATAGATCTGGTTGACTTTTCGATACTTGCTGGCTCAACCTGTAACTTTACATTGCGGAGAGGAATGAATGACAATTGCGTCTTTAAACAGGACGAATATTATCAAGCGCCGACTTGAGACTCGTGAGGCCCGAATCGGAGTGGTTGGCATGGGTTATGTAGGGCTTCCGCTCACTCTTTTGTTCAGTGAAGAACGTTTCCGGGTCACGGGTTTCGATATCGATTCCCGCAAGGTGGAGACACTTAATCAGAGTGGTTCCTACATTGTGCGTATTCAGAGCACTGAGATCGAGTTGGCACGTCAGAAGGGCTTCACGGCCACGACCGACTACGGCCAGATCGGAAGCATGGATGTTGTCATCATCTGTGTGCCGACGCCCCTCAATGAGCACCATGAACCGGATCTGAGTTTTGTCACCGGAACAGTCGAAAGCATCGCATCGCATGTGCGCGATGGGCAGCTGATCATTCTTGAAAGTACGACATACCCTGGGACGACCGAAGAAGTAGTTGTCCCCCTATTGGAGAAAGGGAATCCAGATGGTCTTCGTGTTGCTTTGGACGCGGATACGCCAGGCTTCTATGTCGCATTCTCTCCCGAAAGGGAAGATCCAGGCAACGATGCGGTTGCACGACGGGATATTCCCAAAGTTATTGGCGGATGCGGGCCGGCTGCCCTTGATCTAGCTTCAGCGGTCTATGCCTCGATTTTCAATCGAATTGTTCCGGTCTCGTCGCCGAAGGCTGCCGAGATGACAAAACTGCTGGAGAATATTTATCGCTGCGTGAATATCGCATTAGTGAACGAACTGAAGCAGCTTTGCATGCGCATGGATATCAACCTCTTTGAGGTGATCGACGCCGCCAAGACAAAGCCCTTCGGTTTTCAAGCCTTTTACCCTGGGCCTGGTTTAGGTGGTCATTGCATCCCCATCGACCCGTTTTATCTTTCGTGGAAGGCCAAAGAATTTGATTTCCACACCCGCTTCATTGAGCTCGCGGGTGAGGTCAACATGGGAATGCCCTACTTTGTGGTGGAGAATATTATAGAGGCATTGGGCCAGCAGCATAAGTCCTTGTGCGGTTCGCGAATTCTGGTTCTTGGAATGGCCTATAAGCGCGACATTGATGATCTCCGGGAGTCTCCGTCCCTCACTATTATCGAGCTTTTGCAAAAGCGCGGAGCGAAGGTGGAATATAACGATCCTTTTTTTCCAAATGTGGGACGTGGAAGGAAATACGCGCTCAATATGGCCAGCACGCCACTCAGCAGAATCGGCGAATTCGACTGCGTGGTCATTGTCACAGACCACTCGCAATACAACTATCGCGACATTGTTTCGCAGGCACAGTTGGTGGTGGACACACGGAATGCGACTCGTGGCATCGACGCTAAGAACATCGTCAGATGCTGATGGGCTGGTTCCCATTTGGTTCTACCGTTCGGAGGCGCGATCGCGCTTCCCGTCATAGAAATCCTGACCTCCCCACCTAGTTGTTGGATTGCTGGTAATGGACAGATGCCGACCTGTTGCGTGGCAAGAATGATCATCCCGATTAGGCGCGTTTGTTGAAGCGCTTAGGATGAATGAAAGAGCCGTAGGAACGGAGGAGTTCGATAAGGATCTCGGGCGGTGGCTGACAAGGAAGCCGTTGTTCGTTGGCAATCCGCCCATCACCCCGACTACCATCCCGATCGCGCCCAGTTAGCGATTTTCCTCACTCTCGGTGCCTGATAGCAGGAAGCGGCGCCAGGATCTTGCCCTTCGCTCCGAGAAATAATTATCCTGAGCACGGACATCTGTGCCCTCGGTGGCGCCCGCCAACTTATGGGAGCACCCTTGCTCCCACTGGACTATCTAGCTACACTAACTACCACCTCAATCTGACTCATCTAGGGTGTTTCGCGCTGGATGGCGTACAACTCTTGTGTTGCAGAGTGGTTACTTCGAATTGATGATCAGGGTACTATAATGCTGATTCCGATCATGTTATGTTAATGAACTACTTGCCACGGATGTGTCATGATGAAGTGCTGGAATAATCTACGGGTTCGTAATGTTAATTTGGACGAGCAGAATCGAGTTTGAGCAATTTGCAGGCAGATTGAAGTGAATGTCATATCCCGAAGGTACCTAATGCACCGTACAGTACTCCCAATGTTTACTCTTTGTCTGATTTGGATCCTTAGCGCGAGTTTCGAGCGGGCCGAAGCGCAAGCGACGTTTCACCAGATTCAGATTTCGAATGATGCCGACGATGGCTATTTGAACAATAACGACGGCACCGGATGGCATATCGACCCACAGATCGGCGGGGCGGATTGGGTCGGGAGTTCAAGTGGCACAGCAACCGCCTGGGTGATTGGCTATCGGTTCCCGTCGACCGGCATTAATTCAGGTGACACAATTCAGTCAGCCTACCTGAAACTGGTAAGCAGCAATGGGTTCGCGACCAGCGATGCTTGCGGGGGGGCGCCCTGTCCTGGTAGCAATTCCACTTTCCAAGTTTATGGGGTGGCTCAGGACGACGGGCCCCCTTTTAGTGGAGTGTCCGGCAACACGCCTCTCGATGTTCCATACACGACGTCCTACACTGCGTACACGACTACAGGCCCCGGTGACGATCATGGAAGCTGTCAAGGGAATAACAACGGACAGAATACCTGCACTCATATTATTGACGTGACAAATATCGTCAGGGAAATCACTTCTCAGCCGGCCTGGACAAATACGTCCGCAATGCGGTTCGTTCTGCTAAGTACGAGTGCGACGGCTAATAACGTATATGCCGGATATGAGGATTACGATGCCAATTCAGCCAAAGCAGCAACACTTGTCGTGAATCCCCCAGTTCCGACGGTAGTATCATCCGGTGCATGGGGAACGGGTTCGAATGTAACATACCCAACAACGTACGCCACAGGGCCTTTTGTCTATACGGGAGCTTCGACGCTGCTTCTCTACCTCGGGGACTATTACAATTTTTACGGCGAATCCGTCGGTCAACCAACTATAACCGATAGCTGCGAAAACAACTGGCAGATATTGGCGGCACCGACTGACTGGGTTGGCAAATCCTACGACATGCGGAGCACCGTCTATTACGTGCAGAATCCTGCATCATGCCCTGCTGGCGACACGATTACGGTTACAGTTGACAACCAAGAGCCGATATTCCTTCACTTTTTGGCTATCGCTGGCTCAGACACAACACAGCTTCCCGTCGCTTCGGCCATTACAAGTCCTGCTCCTAGTACGTACACGACGACTGCGCCCACCGATTCGATCACGCTTACCAACGCAGGGTTGCTCGTCAGTTGGATATTCGGTGACAGCGACGCCCCTACGACTTTCACTCCCGCGTCAGGTTTCACGGTGGATATGAATTCGACGCCGACTTATCTGACGGCAGCCACTGAGAGTGTGTCGTCACCTGGTACTTACCAAAACCAGTTCTCGATTTCACCGTCCGACGGATGGCAAACCGTCTTGATCGGATTGACAGCTCCCGCCGCCGCGCCGCCTGTGATTACGAGCAGCGACGCAGCCAGTGCGACGGATGGGACGGCATTCTCCTATCAAATTGTAGCTACGAACTTGCCTACCAGTTTTACCGCCTCGGGATTGCCAACGGGGCTCACCGTAAGCACGACTTCCGGCCTGATATCGGGCACCCCGTCGGAAACGGGTACCTTCTACGTAGCGCTGAGCGCAGTGAACAGTTTTGGAACAGGTACCGCTACATTGACGCTCTCGGTCGGAAACCAGACGGTCCCTACCATTACCTGGACGACCCCTTCGGCCATCTCTTACGGTACGGCACTGAGCTCGACGCAACTCGACGCTATGGCGTCCGTGCCGGGCACATTCGCCTACACACCTGCGACAGGTACGGTGCTGAGCGCCGGAAACCAGACTCTTTCAGTGACCTTCACGCCGACCGACACAACCGACTATGCAACCACCACACAAACCGTTCAACTGCTCGTGAACCAGGCGGTGCCGACAATCAGCTGGTCAACGCCCGCGGCCGTTCCGTATGGTACGGCATTAAACGGAATCCAGTTGGATGCCAGTTCGACCGTGGCAGGCGCGTTCGCCTATACGCCCGCTGCAGGCACGGTGTTAAGTGTGGGCACGCAGACACTGTCGGTGAGCTTCACGCCGACCAATACAGCCGACTACACGACCGCAACGCAAACCGTGCAACTGCTCGTGAACCAGGCGGCGCCAACGGTCAGCTGGTCAACGCCCGCGGCCATCTCGTACGGTACGGCGCTGAGCGGAACTCAGCTTGACGCTAGCTCGTCAGTGCCGGGCACATTCGTCTACACGCCTGCGGCGGGTACGGTGCTCAGTGCGGGCGCGCAGACCCTGTCGGTGACATTCACGCCGACCGTCACGACCGACTATACGGCGGCTTCGCAGACTGTGCAGCTAGTGGTAAACAAAGCTTCGCAGACCATCAACTTCGCACTTCCGGGTACGGTGACTTACGGCGTGGCACCGATCACTCTCACGGCAACTGGTGGAGCCTCGGGCAACGCGGTGACCTTCAGTGTGGGGAGCGGCCCCGCGACGATTACTGGGAATTCGTTGACAATTACGGGAACGGGCATCGTCCAAGTCGCAGCGAACCAGGCCGGTAATGCGAACTATCTGGCGGCGCAGGTGACGCAATCGATCAATGTCGTTGGCGCACCGCTCATAGCAACCGCTAACAATGCAACGCGCACCTATGGAACGGCAAATCCAACTTTCACGGGAACGGTGACAGGAGCAGTAAACGGAGATACATTTTCTGAATCCTTCTCCACGGCCGCGACCGCGACCTCCAATGCCGGAACCTATCCGATCGTCCCCGGTGTCACCGGCGCGGACATCGCTTCGTACAGCGTTACGATCCAAAACGGTACGCTGACCGTCACGCAGGCAGGAACCGAGACGACGCTTAGTGTGAGCGGTACATCGATCAATCCCGGTCAGTCTTTGACATTGACTGCCACGGTGGTTTCCACAACCAGCGGCACTCCCACCGGAACCGTGACGTTCTACGATGGAACGGCTCAGCTGGGAACTGGCGCGCTGTCCTCGGGGACGGCTACCTACTCCACATCCTCACTGGCCGCGGGAACGACCCACGTACTGACCGCGGTATATGGCGGCGATAGCAACTTTCTCACAAGCAGTACCACCTCATCGACATCTGTGGTCGTCGGTACGCAGAACTTTTCGCTGACCCTTTCAGGTTCATCCTCGGCCACGGTGACAGAGGGAGGCACTGCGACCTATCAAATGATTGCCGACCCACTCGATGGGACATACCCCGGAGCGATAAGCTTCACCGCAAGCGGTCTGCCGACCGGGGCGACGGTGAGCTTCAGCCCGTCCGGCATTGCTGCAAATGGCGGTCAACAGACAGTGACAGCGACGATCCAGACCGCACCGACAGTCGGCATGAATTCCTCGCCTGCTCTGGACCGAAGGTTTGCACGTATCTCGATCGCGCTGCTTCTGGCGCCGCTTCTTGGTATCGGACGGATACGTCGTTCTGGGCGTTATTTCAATCGCATGCTTGGTCTGATCGTGCTTATCGGGGCAATGGCTGCAACAACAGCGTTAATCGGTTGCGGCGGCAGCGTGACCACAGGGTCGCAAGGATCGCAGCCGCAAACCTTCAACGTGACGATTACTGCCGCTGGGGGAGGCTTGCAGCAATCCGTCAATGTGACTCTTCAAGTCCAATGAGTTAGCTTGGCATTCGCCCTGGTCGCGAGTTTCATTTTAATCGTCAGCGAGCATTCAAGCGCGCGGATTGCATCCCGAAGCAATGGTCGGTCGATTAGGCCATCGCCGTTTGAGATCCTTTCGCGCTATGGGATTGTGACCTCAGCCATGTTTGAAGGCACGCTTTGAACCCCTTGAGTATCCACTGCCGTTACGTAGTATTGGTATGTCAGGCCTGACTGGACATCAGAGTCCGCGAAACTGGTCTGTGCATCGACTGATGGATTGAGAAGCTGATATTGAGCATTGCCCGAAGACCGATAGACGTCATAACCAACGACAGGATCACTCGATCCTGTTGGTGCGTTCCAAGTCAGGCTGACCTGGTAGCTCGCGGACACGGCCTGTGCCGCTCCGATGCCGCTCAATGCTACCTGCAATGTCGAGTTGGCTTGGGAGTTGCTATCAATTGTCAGCTCGCCGGCTGCCGGACCGGCGTTTGTCGGAAGAAACTGGACGTTTATCGTCGCCGTTTGCCCGGGATTCAAAATGGCCGGAAAGATCATGCCCGAGATTCCGAATCCGGCGCCGCTAAGCGTCGTAGCGTCGATTTTTACGGGGACCAAGCCCGACGACGTCAAGACGATTGATTGCGTGGATGGGCTATCGAGTGTGACGTTACCGAAAGACACATTGCTCGCATTGACGGTCAGGCTCGGACCGGAAGATTCGACACTTGGGCTTAAAACGACGCCGCCGCATCCAGCCAAAGTCACGCAGCAAACGGTGGACAACACTCCAGCGAGTCTTGCTGTGCAGAAATGGATGGTCGGGATTTTGTCCGTGGCACGGCCGCGCGTCCCCCAAACTTTTCTGCAGAGCCCTAAAACCCTTTCTATTCCGGGTCTAGCGATGAATAAAAAAAAAGCCAATTTCTCCTGCATCAATTTCACCTTTAGGTCCACTGTGCACCGGCGAACTGGGACCCTATTCGTTCCCTATAAGTCCAAAATGATCAGCGTACTGGCGCTTCGGGCAGAGTTGCACTGCACGTCTAGCCAAAAAAAGTGCGCAAGTTGTAAGGGGAGGGGTGTGTTGGAAAGACCGCTATTTTCCAGAATGATCGAGCAAGCTAAACGGCCGGGCCTGCTTTGGAGGCAGTTTTCATGACCGTATTATCTGCTCGGTAAGGTTACGCGTTCAAACAAAGGAATGCAGTAAAATTCAGAAGAATTCGGTCGCCCATAGTATCCGTTTGAGCCTAAAAAACGATGGATTTGAGAATTCGTCTGTTTGCGAGCAATTTCCTCGCCAAAACTCGCATTACCCCAGCCTAAGCAATAGAAATGGTTAGCGGACAGCGCTCAAGCGAGCTGTGGAAAACCATCTAAACCTCTGGAAAAAACACCGTGTAAATCTTCCTCGGAAGGTATTTTCTTCCAGAAGAGGTCGACTGTCCACCCGGGGGTCTCCGGCTGATAATCTATCGAAATATCTGCCAGAGACCCCCTGCGAGGATTTCTTTCGGGCGGTGCCGGCCTTCTTTGCCGAACCCCGCCCGTCAGATTTCAGATGCGCGCCCTATTTAAGGTATCGCGATGGTCGCCACGTTCGATGGAGCGCTCTCGGCGCCGGAGCTGTCGACACTCGTGACATAGTACTGATAGGTCGAGCCAGACTGAACAGTTGAATCCGTATAGGACGTCTGTGAATCGGCACCTGAGTTCAGCATCGCGTACGACGAGCCCCCGGACGGGGCGCGATAGACGTTGTAACCGGTTACCGTGTCGCTCGAACTTGTGGGAGCGGTCCAACTTAAATTCACCTGGTAGGATGCACTCGCAGCCTGACCAGTGCCGCTCAGACTGATTTGCACGCTTGGGTTGGTCGAGGCATTGCTCACGATTGTCAATTGACCAGTCGCCGCACCTGCTGCGGTCGGATCGAATTGGACACTGAGCGTAGCCGACTGGCTCGGGTTCAGGGTAAGTGGGAATGTCCCGCCGGAGACGGTGAAGCCGGTGCCGGACACACTAACTGCTGAGACGGTAACCGGTGCTGATCCTGTGGACTGCAATGTAACCGTCTGAGTGGACGGCGTATTGATCGTAACGTTGCCGAATGCGATGCTGCTCGCATTGACCGTCAATGCCGCAACCGAGGGAGCGGGCGCGGGCGCGGCCGCAACTCCGGTGCCACTCAGCTGAACCGTGGTGGACGGGCTGCTCAGCGAGTTGCTCGTGATGACCAATTGTCCCGACGCGGCAGCTGCAGTCGATGGACCGAAGTGCACATTGAGTGTTGCGTTGCTCTTGGCCGCCAAGGTAAATGGCAACGTGCCAACGCCGTCGACCGAAAACGAACTGTTACTCATGGACAGCTGAGAGATCACTACAGAATCGGAGCTTGAGTTCACGAGCGAGACTGTGCTGGTGGCGGGACTGCCGATGGTGACCGAGCCAAAAGCAATCGTAGTCGGTGAGGCAGTGAAACTTCCGGCGCTTGCGCTTGGATTCCCGCTGGAGGTGTTTGCCACAAGTCCACCGCAGCCGGAAAGAACGACGCAGCCACCAAGAACGATCAATCCGATAAGGAGATATGAAAGCGGAGTTTCGAGCAGCCGACGAAAAGAGTTGGATCGACTGTTTTGGACTGCAGAAGATGAATTTTGTCTTCTCTCACGTTGGATTGAGCCTGGATGAATATGAATCCGGAACATATGCATAACCTCAGCAAACCTCCTGAACTTCTGTTTTCGGGGCGGTTTTACCCCGGGGTTCGCAAGCAAGGAGGATCCGCTCATTCGTAACAGCGAACTTCCCCTTAAAACTGTGATTCAAGTCACCAAGGCGCATTTCTGTGATTACCAAAGAGGTATATTCGTTAACTATCGATAAATCTTCTGTTTATCGATGAACTCGCGCTAAGATTCAGCTGTTTATATAGACCAATTTAGTGCAATCTCCGTCTAGATGGAAGAGTTTTGGGTAAGAGTAATTGGATTTATTGGTTACTTAAGTTGCGGCCTTTTGGGCTGTAATCTACCCCTTTGGTAATTCATTATACGGGAGCTTCCTGGGTACTTGAAGTTGATTGCGGCCGGGTACTAGATGAGGGGCGATGATCTGCATGTTGACTCGTGACCATCACGGAGGGGAAGAAAAGGGCAGCTGATTCGACTGCAGGATCTATGGTCATTCTCAGCGGGTTGCGGCTGGTATGCTGGTATTCCAATTTGGATTGCCGAAAAAGGATGCGGAGCCGATGGACCCCTCCTCCGTCTTTCAACGAAACCAGCAAGGGTGCCATTTTGAGTTTCGAGAAGGGGAGCCACTCCCCGGAAGGTCCGGTCGATTTCGATGGAGTGAATTCGTGATCTACCGAAGCTGCCGTCGGTATATTCTTGGCGCGATTATCCCTTTGGCACGTCAAGGGCACCGGTCAGACCTGCGACGCGTTCCACGTGGTGGCTGCGGCACCAGGACTCGAGACCGTGGACGATACGTTCAACGGCGCGAGGATCGGCGTAGCTTGCCGTGCCAATCTGCACCGCTGTTGCTCCTGCCAATAGAAACTCCACGGCGTCTTCCGGCGTGACGATCCCGCCCATTCCAATCACTGGAATGCTTACCGAGCGCGCTGCCTCGTAGACCATGCGCAGAGCGATCGGTTTGATCGCCGGTCCGGAGAGCCCCCCGGTGATGTTGCTTAACCTGGGTGTGCGGGTCTCCGCATCAATCGACATTCCCAGAAAGGTGTTCACCAGGCTCAACCCATCGGCGCCCGAGTCTGCGGCCACTTTTGCCATTTTTCCAATAGATGTGACATTGGGTGAGAGCTTCACAAGGAGCGGCCGCTTAGCGACTGCTTTGGCCAGCTTTACGAGGTATTCGAGAGAGCCCGGATCGGCGCCAAATGCCATTCCCCCGGCATGCACGTTCGGACAGGAGACGTTCAGCTCATAGGCAGCGATACCCTCGGCGTGGTTGAGTTGCTCGATGACCTTGATATATTCGTGAACCGTAAAGCCGAAGATGTTCACGATGCAGCGGCATTTAGGATAGCGCTGAAGCGCCGGCAGTTTTCTGGCGATGAATTCCTCAACGCCTACATTTTGCAATCCGATTGCGTTCAGCATCCCTGCTGCGGTTTGCACGATCCGCGTCGGAGGATGGCCGGCCATCGGGTGAAGGGAGATGCCTTTGGTCGCGAACCCTCCGATGCGCTCGAGGGAGACGATCTCTTCAAACTCGATGCCGTAGCCGAAAGTGCCGCTCGCAGCGATGATGGGGTTGGTCAGCTCGATGCCGGCCAACTGCACTTTCATGTCGGGTTTCACGCGCAGTTGTCTTCCTTGAAGATTGGATCTTATCGGTGGTTTGCAAAGTCTGGTTTCAGAGCTTCTGTGAGTACCCGTCCAACGGCTGCGGATGGCTGATTGACGCCTAAAAGCGAGGCAAATGTAGGCGCCAAGTCAACCGGGGCCACACGTTCATGATACTCGCCGGGTAAGAATGGAGTTCCATAGAACGCCAACGGCACGTGCCTATCGTAAGACCATGGACTGAAGTGCGTGGTCCCCGCGGATTGCCCGGTCCCTGGCAACTGATAGGCATCCAACACCGCCATCACAAACCAGTTCCCATGCGAGGCATAGCTGTGGGCAATCAGCTTGCCCCACTCCGAAGGCGGCAGTTGCCCGGCCGCAAGCTGCAGACGCGTGTAGACGTACTGCACCCGAGGCGCGGGCGGCAGACGATGATCTACAGGATGCGGAACCGTCGGCGGGACCAGCTTCAGCTCCGGCAAGGGGTTCTGGTTCTGGCGAGCGACCGCCGCGGGCAGCATTTCCGCCACCGCATCTTCTGCTGTTTTCTCATCGAGGTGCAGCTTTTCGAACGCGCGTTTGTCCAGCACGATGTAGGGCAGGTCTGGATTGGGCAGAAGAAAGTCGATTCTCTGGCCGTGTGCGAATCGCTCGTCCAGCTCACGGTTCAGCAGGGCGTAGACCTTGTCCATGTCGACCGCGAAGGCGTGAATGCCCAGTTTCGCCGCCTCGCCCGCGATTGGAGCGATACCGTGGTCAGCTGTCAGCGCCAACCACACGTTTTTCAACCCCACGGAC
>JBKQKT010000194.1:0-3803 GCA_052147365.1 Candidatus Korobacteraceae bacterium
CGTTTGTTCAAAGACTCCCTTTGAGAGGCCGAACGCCCCACACACGACATACAGCACAAGCAGGCCAATACCAATTACCCAGCTCCCGTGGAGATTGATCCAGATGCAGAAGAGCGGAGGAAGAAGCCATGCTAAGCGGGCCTTTCCTCGCTCGATTGCCTCCAGGATTGCCAATTCGGCCGATAGCGCCAGGTATGCGAAGAGGATGGTCCGTGGGCCGCTGTTCACCGTCATCAACGCGAAGCCGAGGCAGGCTGCCCAAAACGCAGCGCCGGCGTGGCCAGTCTTCCAATATCCACGCCAATACAGGAACATCAGGTTGGCGACCAATGCGAGCCAGGTCACAAGGTAGACTCCGCTCCAGTGAAATGCCGCGTATCCGAGCCAATACGGAATCTCGGAGAGCCATTCGGGGTTTACCCAACGCTGTCCGCTCACGGTAAATGAGTAGGGCTCGACGTGGATAAAGTGATGCGTCGTACACAATATGCGGGCATCCGCCAAGTGCCACCACACGTCAGGATCCCGAAGAAGTTCGATTGGCTGCCGCAATGGCTGTGCGAAAATCAGCGGCACCACGAGAAGAATGGCCGCGTTCAGGAAGTGCCTGGAAAACAGCTTGGCGAGAACGCGCGCGAGCAGACCGGCAGCCTCGGTGGAGTTGGGAATGGGTAAGGAAGCCTCTTGAGTTACTAGCGTGGTATCCATGCCGATGAAATTACCCTCCGAAAAATCGAGAGACAACGTTCAAGTCAGCATTTTTTGAAGCTCTCCTTGCCGTTCTGCAAAAAAATTGGTACTTACGCATTTTTGTGCTCGCGTAGACTTGGCCCTCATCCGTCACCGTGTTAAACCTCAGGCTGAGCATGTCGGAAGAGACTCATTTTTCGATTCGAATGCGAAGGGCCAATCTGGAGTCGGCGCTTAGGTCGGCACAGACCTGTGTTGCGAGCCGGCCAGCCGTGCCCGTCCTTGGCTTTGTCCTCTTGGAGACACAGGGGAATAGTCTCTCCATCCGCTCTACCGATTTGAGTCAGTCCCTGCGCGTATCCATCCCCTGTGCGGTCGAGAAGCCAGGTGCCGTGGCCCTGCGGGCAAGACGTTTTCTGGATCTCATCATCTCGCTAGCCGACGGGGACATCAACCTTTCGGCAAAAGGCAACTCCTTCGCGGCCATCTCAATTCGCGGTTTGAAAGCGTCAATGCCTGGGTTGCCGGCAGCCAATTTCCCAGCGTCCTTTAAACCGTGCACTGAGTGGATGGCACGCTTTCAGCCTGGCGCTCTGGCCGGCCTCATAGGTCGCGTTCTGCCGACATTGGGAGATGAAAGCGAAGAGCCTGGCCTGTCGTTGGGATGTGCCTTGCTGCGGCTCACCCCTGCCGGCGTCCTTATGGTTGCTACTGACCGCTACCGAATGGCTCGTGCAGAAATGCGGACGAGCACACCGTCTCCCGAGGACAGAGAAGTACTGCTCCCACGCCGTCTGCTGCGAACGCTACAGTCGCTCTTCCCGGGAATCGGCGATGCACCGGTCGATTTTGGCATTACCGGGGAAGCTATCTTCTTCCGTGGCGGCAACTACCTGCTGGGAGCACGCCGGGTAGCGGGGCGATTCCCCGCGTTTGAATCTGTAATCCCTACTTGGAAGCACGAAGTTATTGTCTCAACCCCGGACATGCTCGCAGCCGTTGATCGGCTCAAGGGATTCGACGACAACCCAGTGGGAATGATTCTTTTCGATATCCAGGGGCAGACCTTGGAGCTCCGGGCACAGACACCTGGAGCCTATGAAGCGGTCGAACAGCTCCATGTACAGTGGTCGGGCCCCGACACGCGCTTTTGTTTGCGCGCACGCTGCCTTTCGAGCTGCCTCCCCCCCATCCGGAGCGCCAAACAGGTGTTCTTCGGAGTTCCCGACCAATCCGCGGACGAACAGGGGAAAAAAGTGCCTGTAGCCCTTACGGCAAAAGCCGGAGATCCCTACAATTCGCTTTATTTGCTGATGCCCACCGCAGTCACCCGCGGCGCAGAAGAAAGGAAACAAACTCTTGCAACGTCTTAACGCGGTGCTCGTTTTGTTGATTGCGGTTCCTGTTGTGGCCGCTCAGTCACCCAGCTTTTCTCCGGGAACCGGCTCTCCCGGGCAGGGCGCATCTTCGCAGTCAGGCAGCTCCGCGCAAGGGCGGAATCCAGCAGACAACATCTCCGCTATCGCGCCGCCATTCGACGTGGACGACGTGCTGCGCATGCACCGCGTAGGGCTGCAGGACGAGGTAATCATCAACGCGCTGCGCGCCCGCTACCATCCTCTGAAGCTATCGGATAGCGATCGGGTGCTGCTTGTGAAGAATTCCGTCAGCGCCGCGGTCATCGCTGCGATGGAGAATCCGTTGGACGCGGATACCGTCGATCATGCTGCACCGCCCACCGCTCCAGCGTCGCCAGTGCCTGATCCAGCCAAGGCCGTTGCCGCCTCGGGGCCAACTCCGAACAAGCCCTTGCCGGACGCCAGAGACGAGCATCCGAATGCCAAGGTGGTTGAATCATCAGCTAAGCCGGTCGCTTCGGCGTCGAGCGCTGTTGCAGCTTCGGGACCAGCAGGCGACAAGCCCACGCTGACAGAAAAGGACAAGCACCCGAATACTGAAGCGGCTTCCACTTCCACGCAGACTGCCCCCGTAGGGATTCCTCCCCTGCGCATTCCGATTCCTCCGGCCGGCAAGGTGGACTCCGCCAAGGCCGAGCCACTTTCAGATGCGGAGACGCCGAAGACTCCTGGGATCTATCGTCGCATCAACGGAGCGGGATGGGGAGAAGTGACCGCGGAAACCGTGGCCTGGAAACATAATGGAGGCCATCCTACCCAAGACGTCGAAGGGCGTGTGCCAAGAGCAATCAGCGCAACGACAACCCTCTCCGCCAAAAGCGACTTTCTCATTGTGACGCCAGAGAACATTTCTGTTGAGCAGTACCAGTTGCTGCGGATCCACTCTACCCACTCCGGACGAACTTTTCATCCGGCGCTGGGGGGAGAGGCTTTCGGTGGAGACCGCAACTCCGAGGTCGTCACCTACAACCCACAAAGGCTTGGCTCATCAGTTTGGCTTGTCTCGCTCCACGATTTGCCACAGGGCGACTACGGCTTCCTGCCTCCAGTAGTCGGCGCGTTGCATAGCACCACCGGCTTTTCCAAAGCAATCTACACGTTCCACGTCTTCTAATCGTCGCGGTTCCACGCGATGCGAAATCGGGAGCAACGGCCAGGTCTCACATGGAAGTCGCGACATACGCAAATCGGATTGCTACTCAAGTCCTCGGCCGCCCTCAGTTGCCGGGGGTCGGGCCGGGGCATCTGGGTGATGACAGATGTCTCGGCCCTGTCCTGCTATCCACGGAGTCGGAAGTTGGAAATTGAACTCCAAGAGAATTCGTCGATTGCAACAAGCTGCAATTCGAGCGCGGTCCGCAGGGCTCTCTCGCGGTTTCGCCGCTTGGCAGTGCCGTGTCTTGTCGCCGGCGCCTTCGCCTCAGTGCTCATCTTCCTGCTCCGCCAACCAGCCATTTCGTCAGGCGACGGGCCGGTTCACCTCTATTACTCGGCAGTCATTCGGGCGCTCCTGATTGGCGACCCGTGGTATGGCCACTGGTACGCCTTCCGCCATCTCATTCAGCCCTACAGCCTGTACTATCTCCTGCTGGCCCTGATGCAAGAGATAGCTTCCCCTGCCGCCGCGGAGAAAACTCTCGTTACGCTCACGGTCCTTGTGTGTTGGACCGGACTCCTTCGAGCCATCCGCGCGTT
>JBKQKT010000195.1:0-8568 GCA_052147365.1 Candidatus Korobacteraceae bacterium
CTGACGAATGCAAGGGTTACAAACAGGCCAGGAAGCACAAACCAGACCATAGAGCCCAGCGTGAAGATCTCAAACTGCGAGGGACAAAACAGGCAGAAGGCTGCCAACCCTGTGCCGGTACGCCAAAGTGGGCCTCGCCAGTTTCCCAGCGCGCGCATGCTCCAACTCAGCAAAAGCCAATGCAGAAATTGCACCGTAAGGATGCTGGCCAGAAGAAACGTCTGGCGGGCATGAAACATGCTGAGGTCAGCAGCCAGGAACAACTTCGGAATCGGCAGCCGGTGCTCGACGTGCGGGCGCCAGAGCCAGGCAGGAGAGATTGGGCTTTCACCATTCGCCACTACTGCGATCTGTATCCATCCGTCCCAGAAGGGAAGGCTGGAGTAACTGGCGGTCGCCATGTGCAGAGTTACGCCGATGGTGGCGATACCACCCAGTAGGATTGCCCAGGAAAGAGCTGAAGACGCGCGCGACAGCGGCGTGGCGGCGGCAGGGGAGTAGACCGCCGTGTTGGAAGCAACGCTCACTCGGTTATGATCCGTGCCTTGACGGTCACCGCGCCAACGCACCAGAGCAGCGCGTCCTCGACCTGCTCGCGCAGTTGGGCCTTCGAAAAAATCTTTCGCAACGCTGTGCCTTCGGTCAGGCGCGCCGCCAACTCGGTCAGAATGGCCTGGTAACGCTCAGGCATGTGCAGGCGGGTCGCGCGCACCATGTCATCAAGTACCAGCAGACAATCGAGAATGACTCCATCGGAGTCTGTGTTCTGTGAGTTCACCCGGTACAAGGTTTCCGCCACATCGCAAAAAGTTTCCAATTCCTCAGGCGCGGGGCCGAGTCGTGCGAGGTTGGGATCGAATGTCAGCGACTTGGCGGCAAGCTGCGGACGAGTAAAGAAAATGATTCGTCCATTCGCGGTCAGCGGGCGCTCGTTCTCGCCACCGACGGCGATCAAGGTGTAGAGCTGTGGACCCTCATGGCTGGCATCCACCCGAAAGCCGACGAGAATCAGTTCCTCGTGAGATTGCGCCTTGTGCGGCTGAATGATCGGAAGCTGAGGCATGGGGAAATAGTACAGTTGACAGTTGTCAGTTGCCAGTGGTCAGTGGAAGAAGGCAAGACACAAGTGCCGAAGCACCGGAGTTGGATTCGTCAAGGCTTCACACGCAAGGGGCAACTAGTTGCTGGCAACTGGCAACTGCTTTTCGCAACCGTCGGCCTTGGGAATCATCTATTTATCAGATATGGGAAACACATTTAAGACGGCATTATTACTGACGGCATTGACGCTTTTCCTGCTTTTCATGGGACAGATCTTTGGCGGTCAGCGCGGCATGGAACTGGCGCTCGGGCTTGCCGTGGTCATGAACTTCGCTTCCTATTTTTTTAGCGATAAGATCGCGCTGGCGATGTACCGGGCGCAGCAAGTCACGCGCGAGCAGTTGCCGCGCTCCTACGAAGTGGTGGAGCGGCTCACACAAAAGATGGGCATCCAGATGCCCAAGATTTACGTCATCCCCGATGATTCCCCCAACGCTTTTGCGACGGGGCGCAATCCGCAGCATGCGTCGGTTGCCGTCACGGAAGGAATCTTGAATCTGCTGAACGACGAAGAACTGGAAGGCGTTCTGGCGCACGAGCTCGGGCACGTCAGGAACCGCGACATTCTCATTAGTTCCGTGGCCGCCACATTAGCGGGCGCCATCACACTGCTGGCGCGCATGGGCTATTGGGCTTCCTTGTTCGGGGGCATGGAAGGACGCGACGACCGCGACCGCGGCGGCGGTTTCACCGGACTGCTGATGCTGATTCTCGCGCCTATCGCGGCAACGCTCATCCAGCTTGCGGTTTCGCGCTCGCGCGAATACCAAGCCGACGCCACTGGCGCGCAGCTCACCGGCAATCCCTATGCGCTGGCGAGCGCGCTTCGAAAATTGGATGCCTACTCGAAGCGCATTCCGATGCAGGCTTCACCTTCGACCGCACACCTGTTCATAGTGGCGCCGCTGCTCAGCGGCGTGAGCTTCGCCAATTTGTTCTCGACCCATCCGCCGATCGCCAAGCGAATCGAGCGACTGACGGGGCGACCGGCGGAGTTGGATTACTGAGGGAGCAAGTCTGCGCCCTGGTGATCTACCGACGGAATATAGCTTGACTCCGCACAAAAAAGCGCATATCCCACATTGTGACATAAGGCGTTCCCGTGCCTTTAGAATGCGGATCAGGTCTCTGACGACCTGAGAGCACAGTTTGAGTTTTCCACAGGCAGCGGTTTAGCACGTCAACATCCGAATTGGAAATTGTGCGCGACGGCGGCGAAACAGATTGGTCGTCCTTGTGCTTTCTTGCAGTTACAAAATTTGGGAAGCTCGCGGGCGAGGTTTTGAAATTCAGAATTGCCGGACACATACAAGGCGGTTTACAAATGGTCGCCGCAGGTTGATAATAATTGTCGTGGTAGTCATCCGAATTCAGGCCCTTAACTCTCCAAAATCTGCATATCTGACATTGTGGGAGGAGTTGTAAGATATGGAATCCGTAGCCGATCATCCTGCCGAAGTCAACCATCGCGAACGCATTTGGTTTTTCCCCGACAAGTTCTGGCAGGCGACCAAGAACATGTCTCCCGAACAGGTTTCGAGCTTGATGGAAGAAGTGGAGCGCTATGCCGCAGCGAAGGATACGCAAGCGCTCAAGAAATACCCCTTTGTCTTTGTCGGTGATCCGTACAAGAAGAGGAGCAGGCAGCCCGCTCCCGCCGCCTGATAACTTTTTTCAGGAAACAGCGGCCACCCGAACCGTGCGTCGAGCGACACGGGACGAGGTGGCCGGTTTTGCAAGCAGCGGGCGAATCCGGATTGCCAACCCGCTGGTTGCTTCCAGCAAATACCTGGCACGCGCCAGACGTTCAGCCGCCGGGCTGATTTCCTGCAGGCCTTGCCCGTAGACATTCAGCATTCCATCGCGCTGATCCACGGAAAGTCGGGTGACCTTCCTGTCGTGCCCGGCATCGAACGCATTCGCCAATCTTAAGATTCCCATGACTGGCAACAGTTCCGAACGGCGCTTTGCCGTGAGTCCCACAAAGTGAGGGTCACCGTTCTTGGGCAAGCCCCCGCGATGATAGCGCGCGAGGGCGGCGACACAGCACAAGTCTTCCTCGCTCCAGCCCAGCGGTGGTTTTAGTTTGCCAATCATGCGATAGCCGCGCTTGAGATGCCCGTCCTCGCCTTTGCTGCGCCCTACGTCATGCACGATCCCCGCTGCTTCTAGAATTCGCCGGTACTCAGGCTTGCTCGACACCACACCATGCCGTGCCAGCGCATCGTAGAGTTGCAGCGCCATGCGCGTCACGTGCATTGAGTGTCGGACATCGGGATCCAGGAACGACGCCCACATGCGCAACTTCTCCAGCGCTGCCTTCTCAAGCGTCGGCCCGTCGGGCAACTCAGCACGCCACACGTTCCACAGCGAATTCTTTCCCAGCATCTTGGCGCGATAAACGTCCAACCGCTTCTGACGTTCATTGGCAATCCGTGCAAACCATCGCTCGCGGTCTTCGGTCTTCATCTCAGGATGCTCGCGGATCAGGGCGCGCAGCACATCGAGGTCGTGCACTTCCCCCAGCGCGTCCTGCAAATCGCGCAAGTCGGGCGCCCATTTTTCATGACGCTGTGGCAGAAAGTTCTCCACCGTGTAGCGGAAGCGCTTGATGCCGATGCGCAACTGGTGGTAGCCGCGTTGAGTCCGGTTCCTCAACGCCTGCCGGTGCAAGGCGTGCGCCTCAAGCAAACGCTCCAGCGCGAGATGCTGGAATACCAGTCCTTCCAGCGGCACCTTTCCGGTCCGTTTGGCGAGCCCGGTATTCAGTGCCAGCCATCGCTTGCGGTCGAAACTTCGCAGCTCTTCCTGCGCCGCAGTCTTTTGCGCGCTTTCCTTGTGCGACAGCGAATGGAGAAGCGTGTGGCGCATTGGGTCTTGATCTCCAGAAAGCCGCGTCACCCACACCATCATGACCTGCGTATCTCGCAAATCACCCAGGCAACTGAACAGCGCCTTGCCGAGCTTCTTCATCTCCTTCCATTCGGGATCAGGATCGACAGAGAGAAAACCATCGGCCATGGAACGACAGCGCCGAATGGCTACGCGAAGGTCGTGCACCGGATCGGGAGCGAAGTCTTTGCTCGCCTTATCGCATTCTTCCAGCGCGCGCTGCGCCCAGTAGAGGAGGCCGGCCTTCTTTTCGGCTGTGGGAGGGTTCGCCCGCATGCAAGTTGAACCTGTGGTCTATTTATACAGTGATTCGACGCCGAGCGGACGGCAAGGATTTCCGCGCACGTAGCGACAACCGTTGGCTACAAGTACACGCGCTCGGCGCGGCGCAAATTGCGATAGCGCTGGAAAACTTTGCGGTCGTTCTCCAAGCCGAGCACGGAACGAATCGTGCTGCCGCGGAAGGTGTGCGACAGCATTCTCCACCAATTGCGCAGCACAAAGAGCGGCTCGTGGGCGATCACGGCAGGAATGTGCCGCGTCTTCATCCATCGCTCGGCGCGCCACCGTTCATACTCGATCTCTTCCGGTAGAAGATGTTGCGTGGCCACCACCGCAGTCGTGCCGTCGTACTCTTCCATGCGGTCAATCATGATGAGATTGCGGGCGCGAAAGTCTTTTGTCATCGGCGTGCCCGGATAGGGCGTTGGATGCTGAATGTAAGGCCAGTCCACATATTTGCTGGCGAACTCCAGGTTGGTCTTGATGGATTCGCGGGTGTCGTCGGGGTTGCCAACGATCAGCCCACCGACCACATACATTTTGTTCTTATGCAGGAAATCAATAGCGCGCAGCGTCGCGTTGCCGGTGCGGCGGCCATCTTCGCGAAATTCGTTCTTAGCGGCCGCCTTCAGAAAGGCGAGATCATCTTCCAGAATGTTTTCAATTCCGAGGAAGACGTAGCGGAATCCGGCTTGGCGCATCAACGGCGCCAGGGTCTCGCCGTGCATCGCGATCGGTGACGTCATTGCCTGCACCGTGTACGCGATGTCGTTCAGGCCGGCGTCAATGATGGCGCGGCACAACGCCTCAAAGCGGCGAACGTTGAGTGTGATGTTGTCGTCCACGATGAAGATGGCGCGCGCACCGTGCTCGCGTGCGTCGCGAATGTCGGCCAGCACGCGGTCGAACGAGTAGGTGTGGAAGTTGCGGCCGCGCATTTCGATGATGGAGCAGAAACCGCAGTCAAAGGTGCAGCCGCGCGAGGTTTCAACGACATCGATTGGCCGCCCCATCATCGTGTAGCCGTTCAACACGCGTGCGCTGCGTTTCGGCAGGCGGATTTCATTCCCTTCCAGGCTATGCACCGGGCGGGCCGGATTCTGATGCCAGCCATCACTAGCGCGATAGGAGAGGCCCTGAATTTTGTCGAATCCTGCACCAACGTCGACAGCGGCCAGCAATTCGCGAAACGTGAGTTCGCCCTCACCGCGCACGATGTAGTCAATCCCGTTGCCCTCAGCCATGTAGGCTTCAGGGGCCAAGCTGGGATCGTACCCGCCAACTACGACCCGTACGCCGGGACGCAGCGAGCGCAGTAACTCAACTACCCGCAGGGCAGTCTTCCGCTGGAAGGTCATCACCGAGAGACCAACCAGGTCCGGCTTAGTTTCGCCGACCAGCCGCTCGATGGTCTCGCGGACGCTCTGCTGTACAAGGATCAGGTCCGCCACAGCGACCTGGTGATGCGGATCGACATTGCCCGCCAGCGAAGTCAACGCACCGTTGGGCATGCGCACCGCAACGGTGGGCATGTGCTCGAAGGAGTCGGGCATGGACAGAAGCAGAATATTCACGACGTAGCTCTGATGGCCCCCACGGCCCAGGGAAAAACTGATGGCCTACATGCTACAACGGAAACGCAGGCGAAAGGTCGTCAGATATATGTCCTATCTATGCACGTCCGGCGAGAAAAGGGTGGATTGGCCGACCCACAGCCTATTGCTCAGCCGTACGCTCAGGCTCAGGCGAGACCTTCCATTCAACCTGCATAGCGCCTCCCGGTAAGGCCCGACAAAACGCACACTTTCTGGAAGACGGGGATAGATGCGCTGAATCCAGCCTAAGGCGCGCTCCGCAGTTCGCTTTTCCCTCGCGCCGTACGCAAGGCCGAACTCTTCGCGAAGTCGCGGCGGAAGCAGGTGCGCCGTCAGCGCGCGATACCACGACGGAATTCGCAGCCACGAGCCAGCGCCGGAAAGCACCTGTTGTGCGAGCCGCCGTGCGACAGGACTGACGGCGAGCGTGTCGGAGAGATACATGGATTCCATATAGTCCTCGAACTCATGCCAATTCCTCGGCCACCGATCCGATTCGATGCCGAAGAATGTCGCCGAGGTGCGGCTCTCAGTGTAGTACTGCTCGCGTTCCGCGGCAGTGAGTGCGGGCAGTATGAGGTCGTAAGCCATAACGCTGCTGTCGATCAGAGTGGCATACACCCAAAGGAGGGCATGGATCTCATTGGCTTGGTATGGTGAACCCCGGCAAAAGCGCCGACAGTCTCCGGCATGGTGCCGTGGATGCCCTGGTGCCTGAGGTGCAGATGCCGCGCCGCTGACTTGGCCTGCTCGACTGAGCCGAACGAGACCGTGAACATCATGCGGAATGTCTGATGGAAGCGGCCGATGGGATCGTGCAGGGTTCTGGAGTGTTCAGCAATTGCGGTCGCCACCCAGGGATGCGCAATCTGCAGCAGCGTGGCGCGTCCCGCCGCAAGAAACAGACCAGCCTCGCGGTTGACTCTCCAGCTAACGGAATCTGGCCCGAAGAGTCCCATTGACCCGTCCGCTGCCGAGCGCTTGGCCTCGTCGAGCAGACGATCCAGGTCGGTAGCGGAGACCGAAGTAGGAAGGTGCTTTCGAATTGTCATTACGAGCGCCCGCTTTTGGGCGCGAGGAATCTGCTTTTCTTTTACTCGCCAAAGAAGCAGATCCCTCGCCCGCTGAAGCGAGCTCGTGATGACAATTCCATGATGGCATCACTATATATGTTCCTCCGCCTGATTTTTCTCCCCACCCCATTACAAAAGAGTTACTATATCGCGGGCTAAGTCACCCATTCAGGTGACCGCAATCACAGCCAGAATGCCGGTTTGGGACTCAAATAGTAACGGAAACCAATCTAGTATGTTCGCCTCCTTTCCATCTGCGAACAACGATCTCACCGCAGTACATTCCGAAAGCATATTTATAAGGTTCGAGGAGGACCTCACATGACAGTAACAACCACAGCGCCCGCCATTAAAGCTCAGGGCAACTACATTAACGATGTCATGACCCTGGTGAAGGCCAAGAACCCGGCTGAGCCAGAGTTTCACCAGGCAGTACAGGAAGTGTTCGATTCTCTCCGCCTCGTGCTGGAGAGACATCCGGAATACATCTCGGCCAAAGTACTTGAGCGGATCGTGGAACCTGAGCGTGTCCTGATGTTCCGTGTGCCGTGGTTTGATGACCAGGGCAACGTCCAGGTCAATCGCGGCTTCCGCATCGAGATGAACAGCGCCATCGGCCCCTATAAGGGCGGTCTGCGCTTCCATGCCTCGGTCAATCTGGGCATCCTGAAGTTCCTCGCTTTCGAGCAGGTCTTCAAGAACTCGCTGACCACGCTGCCCATGGGCGGCGGCAAGGGCGGATCGGACTTCGACCCCAAAGGCAAGAGCGACAACGAAGTTATGCGCTTCTGCCAGAGCTTCATGACCGAACTCTGCCGCCACATCGGCCCCGACACCGACGTTCCCGCCGGTGATATCGGCGTGGGCGGACGCGAGATCGGGTTCCTGTTCGGCCAGTACAAGCGCATCCGGAACGAATTCACCGGCGTGCTAACCGGCAAAGGCCTGGCATGGGGAGGTTCGCTCATCCGTCCAGAAGCCACAGGCTATGGCTGCGTGTATTTCGCGCAGGAGATGCTGAAGACCGTAAAGGACTCCCTCGAGGGCAAGACCTGCCTGATCTCGGGCAGCGGCAACGTCTCGCAGTACACCGTCGAGAAGCTGCTCGACTTGGGCGCGAAGCCAGTCACGGTCTCCGACTCCGACGGCGTCATTTACGATCCCGACGGCATCGATCGCGAGAAGCTGGCCTGGGTCATGGAACTGAAGAACGTGAAGCGCGGACGCATTCGCGAGTACGGTGATCAGTTCAAGAAAGCCATCTTCATGCCCACCGACATGAAGCTCGGCTACAACCCGCTGTGGAACATTAAGGCGGATTGCGCCTTCCCCAGCGCCACGCAGAACGAAATCAACGCCAAGGACGCGGCCAACCTCATCAACAACGGGGTCAGGGTTGTGGCCGAGGGCGCCAACATGCCCAGCACGCTGGAAGCCACCAAGCTGTTCCTCGAGGCGAAAGTCCTCTATGGTCCGGCCAAGGCGGCGAACGCCGGCGGCGTGGCCACCTCCGGCCTCGAGATGTCGCAGAACAGCGCGCGTCTGAGCTGGACTCGTGAAGAAGTGGATGACAAGCTGCACAAGATCATGATCGCCATCCACAAGACCTGCTTCGAGACCGCCGA
>JBKQKT010000196.1:0-3609 GCA_052147365.1 Candidatus Korobacteraceae bacterium
GCGACACGTTGAAGACGAAATCGGTCTGGCCATACATCCGATCGCGAAAAGACGGGAACGCCGCGGCGTCGAGTTCGCGACGTTTTTTGCGCATCGCATCGGCCCATCCGTCGAACATCTGAAGGAACATTTCGCGATTCTTTGGTGACAGCCCGATCGGCTGCTGCAGCACCGCGGCACTGACCCGCTCCGGAATCGCCTTGATGAGGCCGAGCGAGTACGAACCGCCGATGCATCCGCCCATCGCATGGGTGCTCTTGACGCCGAGATGATCGAGCAGCGCGACGTGGTCGGCCGCATAGGTGTCCCATCCATCGGAGGCGGTGACCGGCGCACGCGACTGGCCGGCGTTGCGCTGATCCATCGCGATGACGCGGAAGTCTTTCGCGAGTTCGACGGTGGGATCGAAGGGACTCTGATGCCAGAACTCGATGCTGGAGCGCATCCCACCCGGCGCGAACAGCAGGATCGGATATCCGGAACCGAATTCCTCGAAGTACAGGGAAACATCGCCACGCGTGAAAGTCGGCATGATTGGTTCTCCTCGAGGAAAATAAACAACAGCGGCGTGCGATCGCGCAACCGTCGCGGAGTTCAGGTTGCGTCGTGAAAAATGATGCCGAGGGTGTAGCGCTGGCCCGCGCGCAGCGTGCTGACGCCGTGGCGGACGTTGACCCGATAGTAGCCGCGCGTTCCCGCGACCGGTCGACAGCGGTTGGTGAAGATGATGCCCTCGCCCTGGTCCATCGAGATCGCCTCGCCGCGAGATTGCGCGCGCGGCCGCTGCTCGAACAGGAGAAATTCTCCGCCCTCGAAGTCGCGATCGCGCCCGCTCAGCACGGATGCGAACTGGAGTGGGAATGCGACCTCGCCGTAGAGATCCTGATGCAGGCAGTTGTAGCCGCCGGCCTCGTATTTCAACAGCAATGGTGTTGGTCGCAATTGGCCATGCGCGGCGCAGGTTTTGATGAACGCGGCGAGCGAGGCGGGGTAGGGTTCGCGATCGTCGAGCAGCTTGCTCCATCGATTCGCGACGGACGCGAGGCGTGGATAAAACGCCGCGCGCAGCTCCTGCACGATTTTCGGAAGCGGACGCGAAAAATATTTGTACTCGCCGACGCCGTATCGCATCCGCGTCATGTCGATACGACTGCGAAAGCGCTCGCGCTCCGGATACAGCGCAATCAGCTCCGCGCATTCCTCCGATGTGAGGAGCGCGCCGGTTAGGGCATAGCCGTTCGCATCGAGGTCGCGGGCGATCCGCGCCCAATCGAGATCAGCAATGCGCGCTTTGACCGGTAGGTCAGACATAGCCAATGATTGTGCCTGTTTCGGGTGGCGCGGAACACTCTCAAGAGGTAGCGGGTCTACGTCGGAATTACCGTTACCGACGCAACTACTACCTTTGATTTCAGACCGTCAGTGAGCGCCCTCTCCGGAAACAGTGCCGACCTGGCCGACGACTTTCTTCCAGCCTTCGCTCATATTCCGCAAGGCGGTGGCGTTCTTGGGCAGCACGAAGCCGGAATGCACGACCCGCACCCTGGTACCGCCATCGACCTTGATGAGAGTGAAGGTGACTCTCGTGTCGAGACGTGAGCCATAGTGCGTGTTGTCGTCATGCCCGCCGCGCCATGAATAAGACAGGCGGTGGTTGGGAACCACTTCGAGAACCTCGCATTGGATCACGCCATCCCACGCGCCGGCCGGTGTCGTATGCAAGGTGAAGCGCGTGCCCACCACGGGTTCAAACCCCTTAGACTCCATTAACCAGCGGCCGATGTGTTGACCGTCGGTCAAAGTTTTCCAGATCGTCTCCGGAGCATGAGCAAGAATCTGCTCGACCACGATGTCTTGCGTAGCGGTATTCGTTGCCGACTCGGTCATGGATCGATCTCCTTTGCAGGCTTCGAAAAAGTCATTTAAACAGCCAGCAGAGTGGAACGCCACCAATGCAGGGGCATCGGCACCATGCGAATGCTGAAGTGACATGAGGTCGCACTTTTCGAGCGAGGTTCTTCAGCTGCGCGCTGCGCGCTTACGTCAGCGACTGTGTTGAAAAGCAAGTTGCGGGTTCCATCGGGTATGGTCTCTGAACATCGCGTTGAGCATGACCAGCAGTTTGCGCGCGCAGGCTATGTAGGCCAGCTTTTTACTCTTCCCGCGATCCAAAAGACGGCGATAAAAGGGTGCCAGGACCGGATTGCAGCGGCTGGCGCTGAGCATCGCCATGTACAGGGTGGAGCGCACCGGTGCACGGCCGCCCCAGATCATCCTACGGCCCTTGAACTTGCCGCTCTCGTGCGCGTGCGGCGCGACTCCGATCAACGAGGCAATCTGGCGCCGTCCGAGCTGCCCCAGTTCCGGGACCTCAGCCACCAGGCTGCGCGCCAGCTGCGGGCCCACGCCGGGCACCTGCTGCAGCAGCGCGAGTTGGTGCTGCTGCGCGGGAGCATCCTTGAGCGTCTCGGTCACTTGCTGCTCGAGCTCGGCCAGGGCCCGCTTGAGACCACGGATACTGGCCACGATGCTGCGCTTCACCACCTTGCGCGCACCCCGGCGCCGATTGGTCTCTTGCACCAGCATCTCGATCAGTTGCCGGCGCCGACGCACCAAAGCTTTGAGCTCGACCTCGGCCTCGGGACGCAGCTGGGTCAGGTTAAGCCGCCCGTGGCTGTGCGCCGAGTGCCCAAACTGCGCCAACACCAATGCATCGAGGCGATCGGTCTTGGCCAGCTTCCCCAGGCTGCGCGCAAACTCGCGCACCTGACGCGGATTAAACACCGCGACCGCAACCTGCGCCGCGCACAACTCCGCGACCAGCAGATCTTCCGGCCCCCCGCGGGCCTCGACCACGACTGCCTGCGGATGCCACTGCGCGCACCGGGCCAGCAACTCTGCCACTCCGGCCGCGTCGTTGCCGACGCTGAAACTCTCCCCACTGGGCCACTGCGCGACGTCCAGCTGCGCCAGGGAGACATCCACCCCTACCACCACCTCACCGTTTGCCATCGCTCCTCCTGGGTGGGCGCTTTCCCTTCCTTGCGCACGCTGCGGGCTCATCCGGCCCAGGCGACTGTTCGGGTTGTGGCGCCCTGCTGCGGCGGGTGGGGATCCGCGCTGAAGTGCGGGTTAACTTGGCCCGCGAATGACATCGGTCTCCCACCCGCGATTGCTGTCCTCTATTCAAATCTGCTTCCTCACAGACATACAAGGATGACAAAAACAAAAGAACGCTGGCGTCAGGACGACAAAGTCTAGGCTGGTTTGAATTTCACCAGCGTGTGATCCTTGGTTACGTCGTCGAAGACGACGCTCACCGGCATTCCGACTTTCAACTGATCCTGCGGCACCATCATGTTGGTGGTCATCCGCGGGCCCTCATCGAGCTCTACGATCGCGAGCACATACGGTTTGTCGGCAAACGATCGCGTCGAGGCGCGATAGACGGTGGTGTAACTGTAGAGCTTGCCGCGCCCGCTCACCTGCTGCCACGAGAGTTGATCGGAAAAGCAGTTCGGGCATCGATCGCGTGGATAGTAGATGAACTGGCTGCACGCGCCGCACTTCTGCAGTTTGAGCTCGTGCTTTTTTGCGGCCTCCCAGAAC
>JBKQKT010000197.1:0-20460 GCA_052147365.1 Candidatus Korobacteraceae bacterium
GTCTTCCGCCACCTTGTTGGCGTCACTCCCAAACGTTATCGCGAGATGCACGAGGGAGCGCCCCAGGTGGAAATGGAACAGCAGAAGTCCGCGGCGTAACTTGGGCAGTCAGGGGGTTATCCGATCCGTTTCTGTTTCCCGCCCGAGGTGGAACCGGCCCGAAAGATTGATCCCGAAGGCTCAATACGACGTTTGCCTACGTTACCGGTCACCGATTGGGCTGCACCAACCGTTAAACAGCTTCCAGGGTCTCCAGTTCTTCTTCCAGCCGCTGCTTGTTGTAAAGTTCGGTATAGTAGCCGTTGCGCGCGATGAGCTCGTCGTGGGCGCCGTACTCGACGATGCAGCCATCATGCAGTACGGCAATGCGGTCCGCGCTGCGCACGGTTGAGACGCGATGTGAGATGAAGATGGTGGTACGCCCCTCCATGATCTCGCGCAGGTGGTTGAGGATGCGGTCCTCAGTCTGGGTGTCAACGCTAGCGAGGGCGTCGTCGAGCACCAGGATTCGTGGATTGCGAATCAAAGCGCGCGCGATAGCAGTTCGCTGCTTCTGACCTCCGGAAAGCGTTAGGCCGCGTTCACCGACCAGTGTGTCATAACCGTCTGGGAACTCCTCGATCTCGGCCGCGATACTGGCTGCCGCGGCGGCACGGCGTACATCAGTGTCAGTGGCATTTTCCGCGCCAAAGGCAATATTTTCACGAATGGTTTCACTGAACAGGAATGTTTCCTGCGGAACGAAACCAATGTTGCGACGCAACACTTCGAGCGGGAACTCGCGTATCGGCCGGCCATCGATGAGCACCGAGCCTTCTGACGCGTCGTAGATGCGTGGGATGAGCGAAACCAGCGTTGACTTGCCTGAACCGGTAGGGCCGACAATCGCGAGGCTGGTTCCAGCGGGTACGCGCAGGTTGATATTCTTCAGTACATTCTCGTCGCCGTGCACCTGGCCCATGCCGCGCTCGGACGCCAGAAGCGTTTTTCCGTAGTGAAAATTGAGATCGCGAAACTCGATTGCACCGCGGATTTCAGTGGGAGCGTCCCTGGCGGGTACGCCACAGTCGGTGATCTCCGGTTGCTCGGCCATGATGCTCTCGATGCGGCCCATGGACGCGAGGCCGCGCTGGAAGAGGTTGATGACCCATCCTAGCGCAATGACTGGCCAGGTAAGTTGCACCATATAGGTGTTAAAGGCCACGAAATCGCCTACAGTGATGCGGTGCAGTAGCACTTCGCGCCCGCCAACCCAGAGCACGATCACAATGGCTGCGCCGAGTAACGTTTCCAGCGTGGGCCAGAGCATGCCCATGAGGCGGACGAGTTTGAGACTGCGTGCGATGTACTCGGTGTTCTCGCGCTCGAAGCTCTCAATCTCCGCCTGCTCCTGCACGTATGCGCGGATGAGGCGCGCGCCGGAAAAATTCTCCTGCGCCTTCGCCGAGATATCGGAGAACATTGCCTGGATGCGCTCAAAGCGCTCATGAATTCGGCGTCCGAAGTACTGCACTACGATGCTGACGATGGGCAGCGGAGCGAAGGCGAAGATAGTCAGCCTGGGACTGATGCTCAGCATAAATGCCAGCGCACCCGCGGTAAATACTACCGTGTTGGCCGTGTACATGATGCCTGGGCCGACGAGCATGCGCACCGCATTAAGGTCATTGGTGGCGCGGGCCATGATATCGCCGGTGCGCGTGCGCTGGTAAAACCCGTAAGACAGGCGCTCGAGATGAGTGAACAGATCGTTGCGCAGGTCGAATTCGATTTCGCGCGAAACGCCGATCAGGATCCAGCGCGTTAGGAATTGGAAGATTGCTTTAGTACCGGCAACCCCTAGCAGTTCAAACGAATACCACTTCAGCTTGTAGGCCGTAACCCCCAAGTTCAGATCGTTGATGGCGTTGCGAATCACCAACGGGAAGAGGATCCAAACGCAGTTATTACACAGTACACAAATGGCGCCGACCCAATAGGTCGCGCGGTACTTCCGAAGATAAGGAAACAGCGGGCGTAGGTTCTTGAGCATTCCCGGCACTCAGCAGTCGGTCATGAGCGAAGTACTTAGATGAGCGGCAAACGAACCGGATTCTGCATGCATCGGAAGTTACGTGGGCACCCTCAGCAACAGATATCCTCCCGCGAACGCGAAAATGAAGTCCGGAGCCCAAGCTGCCATCATCGCCGGAAGCTGGTTCGCCGCTCCCATGGCCTCGAACAAACCAGCGGTAATCCAGTACACGAGCGCAATCCCAATGGCGACGGCGACGCCTGCCAGCGCACCGCCTCGACGCCCCCATGCCGCGAACGGGATTGCCAGGATCGCCATCACCAGGGTTATCAAGGGGAAGGCGATCTTTTTCTGCAATTGCACCTTTAGGCGTACCGTGTCAAAACCGCTTTGCTGCAAGTCATCGATATAACGCCGGAGCTCTTCATAATTCATCTCCGAGGATTGCTTCACTTCCTTCTTGAAGTAGCTCGGGTCTTCGCGCAGTTCAGCAAAGGTCGCCACCTCGAAGGTCCGGTAGTCCTGGATGGAAGCGCCGTTCAGAGTTCGCACCCAACCTGTCTCAAAAACCCATTTTTTCAGGGTTTCTTCCCAATGGGCGCGTTCCGCATGGATACGCCGCGTCAGTTGGAAGGTGTTGGGGTCGAATGCAAAGATCGAAATCCCGCCGAAGCGATTGGTGTCGGGGTCAAACACCTGGTAGTAGTAGATGTCGTTATTCTGCCCAAAAATCCACTTGCGGTCCGCCTGTAAATAAGTCTGTGCCGGCTTCCCCTTGATCTGGTTGCGCAGGATCTCCTGCTGGCGATTGGTACGCGGAATGTAGAGCTGATCGAAGACGAACAGGCCTGCCGCAAGAAAGGCACACAGCACAATCACTGGGAGGGCCGCCCGGTAGATGCTCATCCCGCTGGCTTTCATTGCCGTCAGCTCGCTCGACTTCTCCATCAGTCCGAAAGTAATCAGCACAGCAAGCATAACCGCCAGCGGCGCGATCAAATAAATGAGAGACGGGCTTACATCCCATAGGTACTCGGCCTGAATGATCGCTGGAATACGATTGCGCATGATGTCGGTAAGCAGTTCAAAGTAAGTGAAGACCAAAACGATAATCAGTGCTGTGGCGATGATCATTGCCAGATACAGGGCGAAGTCCCGCAGGATCATGTCATCAAGAATCAGCGGAAAGTGGGCGCTAAAGCGGCGCTTGTGGGCTGCGGAAGGGGCTCCGATCACGCGCCCTTCGCCAACGCTCCGGGTGCCGGGCAAAGCAGGCAGCTTCTCCTTGACTGATTTCCAGAATTCGCTTAGACCGACGATCTCCATGGGCATGCGATCAACCCTCCACAGCAGGCCCAGTCCGCTGAGAAAGAAGAAGATGTTGCCCATCCACACACCTTCCCAGGGAGAAAGTTTTCCCTGCCGCGCCATCGAAACACCAATCAGCGAAAAGAAGTAATAGACAAACACCAGCAGGATTGTGAGCACGAAGCCCGTGCTTTTGCCCCCTTTCCGCGCAGACAACCCCAGCGGGATGCCGACCATGGCCAGTACCAAACAGGCGGTGGGCAAAGCGAAGCGCCGTTGAAATTCAATGCGATAGTAGCGGGCCACCAATAAGATGGAGCCGGCTGCGGCGGGGTTAATTGGCCTGGTTCGCTCGGCTTTTTGTTCCTCCAGTTCCGCGTTCTTGCGCAGATCAGACAAACCCAATTCGGCCACCGGAAGCAAATCGCGGAAAGCGCGTTCCGTGTTGCTAGGCAGTTGAAGCGGAATCTCAGTGCTCTGGAAAGTAGTAATCGAATACTGGTCCTTTGCTTGCGGGATCATTTCCTGCTGCGTGCCGTCTTCCAGGTGGAGACGCAACTTTTCAGGCGAGTCGCTCAACAGCGCGCCACGCTGTGCCAACGTGATTCTTGGGGAAGTGGGATCACTGATGTCAGCCAGGAAAACGCCCCGCCAAAACGACCTTCCCCCGGAGGGAACGGCATCCTGCACGTAGAGCACGATGTTCTTGAACTCTTCGTAAAAAACACGCGGCTGTATCTCAAACGACGCCTGCGACGAGCGCAGCCGTTTTTGAAGGTGATCGAGCGCAGTTGCTGACTTCGGCGCAAGATAGATACTGTTGAACATTCCCAGCATCCAGGCGGCGATAGCAAAGATGGAAATGGTGCGTATGAACATTCCCGCGCCCATACCGCTGGCTCGCATGGCTGTGACTTCGCTGTCCGCGGCCAGCCGACTAAGCCCGACCAAAATGCCCACCAGCACGCCCATCGGCAACGTGATGGTGAATGTCGTTGGCAGCGTGAAGAGGAAAATTTCCGCCACACTGGGCAGAGGAGCGCTGTTGCGCACGATTAACTCCAGCAGCCGGCCCAGATCCCGCATGAAGATGACAAAGGTAAACAGCGCCACGCCCAGCAAAGCGTGCGAGGTAACCTCCTTCAGGATGTAGCGAGTCAGGATGTGCACAACGACCTAGTTTATCGGAAGTGCAGGTCTGAGAGGCATTTGCTGGGCAGCAGAAAAACTTCTTCACACCTTGTCCCACAGAAGTGGCAAGAAGCACTATTACCGCAAGTGCCGCGAGAGGCATTCTCCTGTTAAACTTGTCCCGCAAAAACCCTCGACTCAATGAGTGACAGTTCCCCGAAGATCCGGTTGGTGCTGCTTTGGCACATGCACCAGCCGTTCTACAAAGACATGGTAACGGGCGAGTATCGCCTTCCCTGGGTTCGGCTTCATGCTCTCAAGGACTACTACGGGATGGTGAAGCTGCTGGGCGAATTTCCCCATGTTCATCAGAACTTTAACCTCGTTCCTTCTTTGGCAAGTCAAATCCAGGACTATGTTTCCGGGCAGGCGCATGATCCCTTTTTCAGCGTGGTGGCCAAGCCGGCCAGCGAACTGACACGTTCCGAGAAAAAATTTGCCCTGCGATACCTCTTCCAGGCAAACCCGGTCAACCTGATCGGGCGGTATCCGAGATACAGGGAGCTGTGGGAACGATATCGGGCCACCTGCGACCGTCCTGAAGGGCCGGACTCGTATTTCGTCACCCGCGATTACGCAGATTTGCAGGTCTTATCCCAACTGGCCTGGTTCGACGAGTACTTCCTGACGGAACCTGACGTTGCTGCTCTGGTAGAGAAGGGTGAAGACTTCAACGAGGAGGATCAGCTGCTGGTAATCGCCAGGGAGCGCGAGTTTCTGGCCAAAGTGCTGCCCGCCTACGCTGAGGCGGCGAAGAATGGATCTGTTGAGCTTTCCGCGTCACCGTTCTATCACCCGATTTTGCCATTGCTTTGTGATACCAACGTCGGCGCTCAGTCTACGCCTGGATTGAGCCTTCCCACGCGAAGGTTCCGCCATCCTGACGACGCAACTCTCCAGATTCAACGGGCGCTCGACTCGCATGAAGCTCTCTTCGGCTTCCGTCCCAAAGGAATGTGGCCGTCGGAAGGAAGCGTCTCGGAGGAGACACTGACCCTGGGATGCAGGCAGGGCATTCAGTGGATGGCAACCGACGAGGGCGTCCTGGGGCGATCGCTTGATTTCCTTTTTTCCCGGCCCAAGGGTGAGGTGCTTCAGGACGAAGGGCCGGAGCGGCTCTACAACATCTACCGCTACGAGAAGAGCGATACGCGGATGCACTTGCTGTTCCGCGATCATCACCTCTCGGACCTGATCGGCTTCGTGTATTCGGGAATGGCTGCGAAGGAAGCCGCCAATCATCTCATTCAAAGTATCAAGGATTGTGCGCAACCGGTTCTGCTGAAAGGGAAAACGGCAGTAATCTCCATTATTCTCGACGGTGAAAATGCGTGGGAGTATTACCCGCAGTCGGGGCGCGAATTCTTGCGGCGCTTCTACGATGGGTTGCAGCGCGACCCACAAATCGAGCCGGTCGCTATCAGCGAAGCCATCGCCCGCCATAAGGAAAGCGACTTTGGGCAATTGGGCCGGTTGGTTCCGGGTTCGTGGATCAATGCCAACCTCGATGTGTGGATTGGATCTCCGGAAGATAACCGTTCCTGGGACCTCCTGGCCGAGGCTCGCGATTATTACGACCGCCATTCGCATCGGGTCTCGGCCCAGCAGCGCAGACTCGCCTTGGAAGAGCTGCTGATAGCCGAAGGTAGCGACTGGAACTGGTGGTACGGGCCGGAGCATCACTCGGACAACGACCGCGACTTCGACGAGCTCTATCGCAAACACCTTTCCAATGTCTATCACGCGCTGGAAGGTGTTCCGCCAGAGGAGTTGAACACACCCATCATCAGTGGCGTGCTTCGTGCCAGTTACCTTCCTCAGACCGCTTACGTCCGCGCCCGCGTGGACGGCACAGTGAGTGGCTACTTCGAGTGGATGGGTGCCGCCAGTTTTACCTCCGACCAGCGTTCCATGGCAATGCACGGCAAGCAGTTCCTTCTGGATGCGGTGTACGCTGGCCTGGATGCCGATTCAATCTCGGGCCGGCTCGATTTTCATCACGGCTTACCCGAAGGCGCCTATCGTTTGGTGGTAAATATCGAGGTGCGGCGCGATGGTCGCGATCGCAAGTCTCGAGTTGACTCCTATCGGCTCATGGCCGATGCGCATGGCAAGACGTTGCAGAAGTGGGTGCTTACAAACGGGGAAGAGCGTCGCAAACTGGCCAGCTTTTCGCCTGAAAACGGCGCCGGTTCCACGAATGGAGTCGAGGTCGCTCTGGACGAGATCTTCGAGTTTCTCATTCCGTTCGAACTTATTGGGGCGCAGCAGGGAAGCCGCATTCGGCTACGCTTTTCCATCTGGCGCGAACACCTTCCTGTGGACTCGCTGCCGCTCGAGGGCTGGATTGATCTGTTCGCCCTGCCCGAAGAAGAACTCGAGAGCAACTTGTACTCCGGCACACTGCCTGAATAGTCAACCGCCAACGGGCCGGTAGATGCTCCATGCGCGTTCTCGCGCGACCTGTTCCAGCTCAGAAGTCGGGTTCACACAAAACGGATGCTTCGCCATCTCCAGCATGGCTTGATCGTGGACCGAGTTGCCGAAGACGGCATCAACCGGCTTGCCAATCACCTCGCGAATTGCTACCGCCTTCAATTCATCGGTGGGAACGCGTATGAGGCGATCGGTGAGGCGTCCACCCTCAAGATGAACGCAGGCCGCTAGCACATGATCGCGCGCAATGCCAAAGCGTTCAGCTCCAACTTCCACCACCCAGTTGTTGGTGGACGATACAGCCCAGATGTTGCACCCCTGCTTTTGCAGACGTCGGGTGAGCTCACGCATTTCCGGGAATTCGCGCTCCTTGACGATCTCGTCATAAAACTCCGCAGCGGCCTTCTGAAGGTCTTTGTATGACAGCCCCCGATTCATAGTAACCATCTCGCCGCACATCTGCTCCTCGCCCGCTTTGCCGGCCCCGTATTCTTTGTAGCGGGCGCGCGCCCAGTCGCCGAGCTCGCGGCTCACGAGGCCGCGCTCAATCTCCCAGTAGAAGAAATCCGCGCCTGCATCGCCGCTCCACAGCGTCCCGTCGCAATCGAAGACCGCAATGGCGGGCCTCAAGGCGAGCACCGATTCGATGAACTCAGAGGCTTGGACCGGCAGTTCGGTCAAACTCAAAACTGCTGCTCCGAAGAAATCAGGTCTGAGCCGAACATGCGTTCGTAGTCTTCCGGGGTATCAATGTTGGTTGCAACGCGCGCGTCCTGCACAGGCACATACCGAATGTACTGCTGAAGGCGATGTTCGATATCGCGGGCCGTTGCGTCGGCCGGAGCCCGCAGAAATGCCTCGATTATCTCCCGGCCCACGAGGATGGGATGTCCGTGCACCAGGTCATCGCCCCGCCGTACTTCGGGCACGACTGCCCAAACGTCCGGACCCGAGTTGAGGAAGACATCGCGCAGCCTCAGCACGGTGCCAGGCAGTACTGGTGGATGATCGATGAGCGCAATCAAGGCGGCATCACGCCCGCGGTTCAGCACCTCGTGCATTCCAACTTGCAACGAACTGAACTGCCCGCGCTCGGGTTGCGGGTTGACCACGATAAACGCTCCATGCGCATACGCCACAGGTTCGATCGCGGCCTCATTCTTGCCGGCGACCACAATGACGAGATCGGTGTAGGCCTGGAGCAGGTCAATGGTGGCGCCCAGGAAGGTATTTGCAACTGGCGTGCCTTCCGCTACCGGAGGCCAGGCCAGCAGCGCCTTGTCGCGGCCCATACGCGTAGAAGACCCAGCCGCGAGAATAACTCCGCAGATGCTGGGGGCTAGCGCCATGGCCTCGAAGATAACAGAGCGAGGTTGCCTAGAACTAATAAGCTCACGTTACCCCTCTGAAGAGTAGTTCTCCGCACTGGGGACTGTTCATCATCGGCTAAGGCACTCCCTCCCCCCTGGTTCTTTGGAATCATGAGGTTACCGAGATGCGACCGGCATCTTCTTGAGCCCCAAAGGCTTGTGCGTAACCTCTTATAACCACAGGGACTTACAAGGGAAAAACGGCAGAAATCAGCTTTTCTTGCTACTCACTTTGTCCTCCTGAAGTCATCTTAACAACGCAGCTCCAAGACATAACGACCCTGGTACGCCCATCGGAAGGGTCGGAGCTGACGGTGAGAGCCACTTTTCATAGCGTTGCAGCGTGCGCACTGGCGCGGCCTGAGAAGAGACACAACAGCCCTCTCCTCATCGCTAGTGATATCGCAGCGGATCCATCGCGGCAAGTGCGCAGGTCACACGCCCGCGTGACGATAACGGGCGCCAGCGACTACGAGTCCTGCATCGTTTCGCGAATGGCGTCCTGTTCTTCATGCTGTGGGGTTTGATTGGGCGGATAGGAATATGTCTTGCTGGGAACGTTGGTCAATGCGTGACGCCGCACGGCAATCATCTCCGCAACGATAGCTACAGCGATCTCCTCCGGCGTGACCGCGCCGATCTCCAGTCCGACCGGCGCGTGCACATTGGCGAACTTCTCTGCGGGAATCCCTTCCTTTTCCAGCTCTTTGTAGATGGAGATGGTCTTGCGCCGCGAGCCGATCATTCCCAGATATCGCGCGCGGGTATTGAGCGCCCAGCGCAACACGCGCATGTCATCGCGATGCCCGCGGGTGACGATTACAATATGCGACGATTCGGGCGGGTCCAGCCGCGCCGTCACCGCTTCAAAGTCGCCGGCGATGACCTCGCGCGCGTCGGGAAAGCGCTCGCGATTGGCGTAGGCTTCGCGGTCATCCACCACTACCACGTCGAAACCCGCAATGGTTGCGACCTTATACAGGTTGTAGGCAACGTGCCCAGCACCGAAGATGTACAACAGCGCCGGCGGAAGCACGGGCTCAATAAAAACATCCAGCGTGCCGCCGCAGACCAGCCCAGTGTCGTACTTGGGATTGTTATTGAGATTGAACGTCAGCGTGCGGGGCTTCTCCTCCTCCATCACTTCGCGGGCTGCCTGCCACACCTCGGCTTCGACACAGCCGCCGCCAATGGTGCCGGCGATGGAGCCGTCATCGCGCACCAGCATCTTCGCGGTCTGGAAGGATGGGATGGAACCGCGAACATTGGTGATGGTGGCGACCGCGCCACGGCGACCGTCGCGGCGTAGCTGAACGATTTGTTCGTAGACGTCCATGGCGTGCGAGCTCAATTATTTAGATGCTTGGCGGCAAAGTCAAAGGGGTGAAGGGGACCAGCGGGGTCAGCTTCCGGGTAGCCGACGATTCGTTCAGGATGCAAAATTGAATGTTGACGCGCTGTTTCAAGACGCTCTTTAGCACGAGGAGCATAAATCGAGATTTCATGCGCGCGAAGCGCTTGCTCAAGATGCCCCATGCACGGTCCACGATCATAGGTGGGCAAGTGGGATTGCGATCATTTTGTATGTTCGAGCCGAATAGTCCATCTCAAGTGCATTGAAGCGTAAATCGGCTATGCCAATAGTTCCTGAATTGCAGACGATGCAGGACGGCCTGGGCAAGCAACACCTTCAGCTCTTGAAGAACGCCAACAGGTCGGCATTGATCGTCTCCGCTTGCGTTGTGGGCATGCCGTGCGGGAAGTTCTTGTAGGTTTTCATCGTTCCGTTCTTCAACAACTTCGCAGAAAGTGGTCCGGCTGCGACATAGGGAACGATCTGGTCGTCTTCGCTATGCATAACCAAGACGGGAATGGTGATCTTCTTGAGGTCTTCTGTGAAATCGGTCTGGGAAAAGGCCACGATGCCGTCATAGTGTGCCTTGGCTCCGCCCATCATGCCCTGGCGCCACCAGTTGGCGATGACAGCCTCCGAGGCTTTCGCGCCCGGCCGGTTGTAACCATAGAAAGGCCCAGTCGGCAGGTCACGATAGAACTGAGAGCGATTGGCGGCGAGCTGCGCCTGCAGGCCATCAAACACTTCCTTGGGCAGGCCGACCGGATTGGCCGGCGTCTTCACCATGAGCGGCGGCACCGCGCTGATCAGCGCAGCCTTGGATACGCCGCCTTCGCCATGACGTGCTAGGTAACGCGTCACCTCGCCGCCACCGGTCGAATGCCCGACATGGATAGCGTCCTTCAGGTCGAGGTGACCGGTAAGAGCGGCCATGTCATCGGCGTAATGGTCCATATCGTGGCCGTCGGAGACCTGGGTGGAGCGGCCATGGCCGCGGCGGTCATGGGCGATCACGCGATAGCCTTGATGCAGGAAGAACAGCATCTGCGCGTCCCAATCGTCGGCCGAGAGCGGCCAACCGTGGCTGAACACAATAGCCTGGCCCGAACCCCAGTCCTTGTAGAAAATCTCAACGCCGTCCTTGGTTGTGATGGTGGGCATGTCGGCTCCTTCGACGTGGGTGGCGAGCCTCCCCAATTAAACCACACTCGTCTGTATAGAGGTTGACCCGAATGAAAATTCACCTGGTCTTTTTGTCGGCGTCACGTACGAAGTTTAGCGGCAAGGGTTCCAGACTTCGATGACGTTGCATAGAAGTTATTCAAGCGTCAGGAACACTTGTCGAGTATCTTGTTGCGTGATGCTAATCGGAAGCAACAGGGAGATCCGGCAGCACGGGTTGCTTGCCACCATTCCAACGCGGGCAGATTACAATGAGAGAGCGCCAATAGCGTTGAGGTTCCACGATGGAGTTGAGCAATGACGGAATACAAGCTGTGTCCACCGAACTGCCAGCGGTTCCGCTGACCCTCGAGGGGCTGAGCGTGCTGCATCAGATGTTCCGTTTCCGCTGGCCGGAGTGGCGCAAGCTGAGCCCATCGCGCCAGCAGGAGATCGCGAGTGAGGCCTCCGCGGCGCTGCAGCCGAGCGAAGAGGCAGGGCAGAGCGCTGTGTTCTCACAGCTCGGACACAAAGGCGACCTGATGCTGGTGCACTTCCGCGATTCGTTCGACGAGCTCAACGCCGCCGAGTTGCAGATGAACCGCACCGCCCTCCAGGAATATCTGGAGCCGACACATTCGTATCTCTCGGTCATCGAGCTGGGCCTGTATGACTCCAGCGTCAAACTCTTCCGGCAGCTTACGGAGCGCGGGGTTGCGCCGCTGTCGGAAGAGTGGAACCGGGAAGTGCAGGAAACGATGGAGCGGCAGCGCCAGGCGATGCATCCGCGGCTCTACCCGAAGATTCCTGACAGCCGGTACTTGTGCTTCTATCCTATGGACCGCAAGCGCGGCGAAGTGAAGAACTGGTACATGCTGCCCATCGAAGAACGGCAGCGGCAGATGGAAGAACACGGCATGGTGGGCCGCCGCTACGCCGGCAAGGTGCAGCAGATCATCACCGGCTCCATCGGCTTCGACGACTGGGAATGGGGCGTGGACTTGTTTGCCCCCGAGCCGCTGGTGTTCAAGAAGCTGATTTACGAAATGCGCTTCGACCAGGTCAGCGCCGAGTATGCGCTCTTCGGGCAGTTTTTCGTCGGCGTGCGCGTTCCGGTGGCAAAGTTCGGCGACTGGCTGGAGGGGAAGCTGCCGAAGTAGCAATCAGCAGTCAATTTGGGTTCGAGAACGAGATTGGTAGAGCGGTGCTTTAGCGCCGCGTCCCTCTGGCATCCTGGAAAGTATCTCGCCGGAGTGGTCATTTGTGAATGACCGCTCCGGCGAAAGGACGGGGCATGGCAGTTTTGACGCTGGCCTAAAGGCCGGCTCTACCCACAAACTCAGGGGAAGGTTCTCACCACACAACATGATCGCTCACATTCTTGAAATCGTAGGGGCGTGGATCGTCAGCGTCATATCGGCGTCGGGATACGCAGGCGTGATGCTGCTGATGGCCATCGAATCGGCATGTATTCCGCTGCCCTCGGAAATCATCATGCCATTCTCCGGATACTTGGCGTACACCGGCCGCTTCTCACTGCTCGCAGTTGCAACGTGGGGCGCGGTCGGCTGCAATTTGGGATCGGTGCTGGCTTATGAGATCGGCTACTTCGGCGGACGCCCGCTGGTTGAGCGCTACGGCCGCTATATCTTTCTGAGCCATCGCGAGCTCGACATTGCAGACCGTTTCTTCGAGCGCCGCGGCTCCATCGCGGTGCTCATCGCCCGGCTGCTGCCGGTCATCCGTACCTTCATCGCTCTACCTGCCGGAATCGCCCGCATGCCACGGCTGAAGTTTCACATCTATACGTTTATTGGATCGTGGCCCTGGTGCTTCGTTCTCGCCTACATCGGAATGCGGCTCGGCGAGCAGTGGGACAAGGACCCTCGCCTGAAGATGTGGTTCCATCGCCTGGATGCCGTGATCTTGGGCGTCATCGTTATCGCTGTGATTTACTTCGTGTGGTCACACGTGCAGGGCCGGTTCGGCAGGGAAGCGGGAGAAGAGGCAGCGAAGTAGTAGCATTCAGCATTCAGCACGCAGCACTCAGCACTCAGCACTCAGTATTTAACCTTGCTGTCATCCCGACCGAGGGCTTCAGCCCGAGCGGAGGGATCTGCGGTTTCCTCGACCGACAAGCAGAGAACCGCAGGATCCGTCCGAGGTTGCAGAGAGCACTGTGACTCAACCGTCAACCGCAGATCCCTCGACTCCGGACTAAAGTCCTTCGCTCGGGATGACAGTAAGAGGGATTGAATGCTGAATGCTTCTTCAATCGATCTTCACCGCTTTCGCTACAAGCCGCTCGTACCTGCGCCAGGGCACGATTCGCTTCAGCCAGACCTGCAACTTTGCGTCGCCGCCGATCAAGTAGCGAAGCTTCGGGTTGGGGTTTTGCGCGATGCGAACGATTAACTTCGCGACCTCGCTCGCATCGCGCCGGCGGCTTTTGTTGTTCTTGACGAACTCGGCGAAGCGCTGGCTGCGTTCCTTGTTAGGCGAGGCTGGATCGAGCGAGCCTTTTGCGATCACCACGTTGCGCTCCCAGATATCGGTGTCGTACGCGCCCGGCTCGACCAGCGTCACGCGAATGCCGAGCGAATGCGTCTCGATTCGCAACGACTCGCTCCATCCTTCCAGCGCATACTTCGACGCGCAATAGGCGCTCAGCATCGGGTGGCCCACCCGTCCGGTAATGGAGCTAACGGTGATGATGTGCCCTGACTTCTGCGCGCGCATCACCGGAAGCGCGGCCTTGGTCATGGCGACGTTGCCAAAAAAATTAGTCTGGAACTGATGGCGAAGCTCGGCGAGGGTCATGTCCTCGGCGAAACCCGCCGTGCTGAATCCGGCGTTGTTTACCAGCACGTTAATGCGGCCATGATCGCGGACGATCGCCTCCACCGCGCCGGGCAGGGAGTCAAATTCCGTGATGTCGAGCCGCCGCAGGTCAAGCCGCTTACGAATCCCGGCGGTCTGTGCGGCCTCCTCCAGCCGGCCGCTGTTTGCCAGATTGCGCATCGTCGCCACGACGCGGTAGCCACTTAGCGCCAATTCGACCGCGGTCAGCAGCCCAATTCCGCTGGAACTACCGGTGACAACTGCGATTTTTTCTTCCGCCACGGCCGCCGCCAAATCCCGCAAATTGCCGCACAAGGCATAAACGCGCCCTTTCGCGCATCATCAATTGCAATACCTGCCGCGGTTACGAGAAGATAACAAGTTTGTACATTCTTTCATGAAACGGACTGATAGCATGCCGCAAAGCAAGAAGCAGAGAAAAACGAATATAGGACAGGACGAAATTGCGTCCCCCAAGGGAAAGCTAGGGGTCATGATTCCCGGGATGGGCGCGGTGGCGACAACCTTCGTCGCCGGCGTCGAGGCAGTGCGCGAAGGACTCGCAGCTCCCATCGGCTCGCTCACCCAGATGGGCACCATTCGCCTCGGCAAACGAACCGATGGCCGCTCACCGAAAATCAAGGACTTCGTTCCGCTGGCCGGACTGAACGATCTGGTGTTCACCGGCTGGGACATCTTCGAAGACGACATGTACGCCGCGGCGCGCAAGGCGGGAGTGCTGGAAGCTTCGCTGCTCGACCAGGTCAAACCCTTTCTCGCGAAGATCAAGCCGCGGGAGGCGGTCTTCGACAAGCGTTACGTCAAGAAGCTCGATGGCCCCAACGTGAAGAAGGGCAAGAACAAGATGGAGCTGGCCGAGCAACTGCGCGACGACATACGCGATTTCAAGCAGTCCAGCGGCGCCGACCGGCTGGTGATGATCTGGTGTGCCTCGACAGAGACCTTCATCAAGCCCGGAAAGGTGCACGCATCCCTGGCGGCGTTCGAGAAAGGCCTGCACAAGAGCGATGACGCCATCGCGCCGTCGATGATCTACGCGTACGCCGCGCTGAAAGAAGGCGTGCCCTTTGCCAACGGCGCGCCCAACCTCACCGTGGACATCCCGGTCATGCAGGAGCTGTCCAAGGAGATGGAAGCGCCGATCTGCGGCAAGGACTACAAGACCGGGCAAACGCTCATTAAGACCATTCTCGCGCCCGGCTTCAAGGCGCGCATGATCGGGCTGAACGGCTGGTTCTCCACCAACATTCTCGGCAATCGCGATGGCGAAGTGCTCGACGATCCCGGCTCATTCAAGACCAAGGAAGAGTCAAAGCTGTCGGTGCTGGAGCACATTCTTCAGCCCCAGTTGTATCCCGAACTGTACGGCAACATATACCACAAGGTCCGCATTAACTATTACCCGACGCGTGGTGATAACAAAGAAGGTTGGGACAACATCGATATCTTCGGCTGGCTCGGCTATCCTATGCAGATCAAGGTGGACTTCCTCTGTCGCGATTCGATTCTCGCGGCGCCCATCGTGCTCGACCTCGTGCTCTTCCTCGACTTGGCGAAGCGGTCGCCGGAGTTACGTGGCATCGGCATTCAGGAGTGGCTGAGCTTCTACTTCAAGTCGCCCATGACTGCGCCAGGGCTGTATCCCGAGCACGACCTGTTCATTCAGTCGATGAAACTGAAGAACACTTTGCGTCACCTCAAGGGCGAGGAGATGATCACGCACCTGGGGCTGGAGTATTACGATTAGTTGTCGGCTGTCTCTCCCGCCTGTAAAACTCGGAGGGAATGTGCACAGTCCTTTGGGTACGTCATCCTGAGTGAGCCCGCGCTGGTTTTTGCGCCGGCGGGTCGAAGGACTCCTATAACTACTGCTCTGAAGGCAATCCTATCGTCTGGCTATTATCCCGTATAATGCCGCTCTCATGACCCGCGCAAACAGAATTCTCCCGACCGTGATAATTATTGCGAGCACGACACTCGCCTTTGCCCAATCCAACGACCGCGTGATGCAGGAGGCGCTGAAGCCCTCCACTCCTCTGCAGGAAAACCTGCGCGTGCTGGCCGACGAGATTGGCGGCCGCCTTCCGGGCACGCCCGCCATGCAGAAAGCCATCCAATGGGGTGTGGACGCCTTCAAGGCGGCTGGCGCGGATTCGGTGCACACCGAAGAGTTCACTATCCCGCAGTCATGGGCGGAGGGCAACACTGAGATCAACGTCGTCGCTCCGGTGAATTTTCATGTGCGGGCGCAGTCCATTGCATGGTCGCCGCCGCTGAAAACGACGGCGCGCGTGGTGGATGTCGGCATGGGCACCGTTGTCGACTTCGCCAGGGCGGGTGATATCGCAGATGCGATCGTGTTGGCGCACAGCGATGTGCTGAAGACCTGGGAAGACTTGTTCAACGAGTACTACCGTGCCCCAGGAATTATCGACCGCGCCGTGAAGGGGAAAGCTCTTGCCATCGCCTTCACCTCAAGCCGCGAGCACGATGTGCTGTACCGGCACATCAACACCAGCACCGGGAAGATAGATGTTATTCCCCAAGTGCTGCTGGCACGCGAAGATGCCGAGCGCGTCGCGCGGCTCTTGGCTCATGGCGACAAAGTTCAGATGTCGATTTCGATGCCCAACAAAATCGGCCCGCCCATCACGACCGCCAACGTGGTGGCCGAGCTGAAGGGAAGCGAACTGCCGAATGAAATCGTCATCCTCGGCGCGCACCTCGATTCATGGGAGCTGGGCACGGGCGCGCTTGATAACGGCTGCAATGCCGCGCTGGTCATCGACTCGCTGCGCGCGATCAAGGCTTCGGGCGTCCGTCCGCGGCGCACCATTCGCTTCATACTTTTTTCCGGCGAGGAAGAAGGCCTGCTGGGCTCCCGGGCATACGTCCACGCTCATCAGAATGAACTCGACAACATCGTCGCGGAGGTAGTGCTGGATGAAGGTATTGGAAACATTACCAGCTTCTCGACCGGCGGGCGCAAGGACGTGGATGCCGGGCTGGTGCCCATGCTGCAACCCTTCGCGAAATGGAACTCCAGCGAAGTGACGAACGATGCAACCGTCGGCACCGATAACTTCGATTTCATGATGGAAGGCGTTCCCACCTTGCTGCCCAACCAGATGGAGGCGAACTACCTCGTCAATTACCACGCCACCTCCGACACCTACGACAAGGTTGATTTCACGCAGTTGAAGAAGAATGAAGCGATGGCCGCCGAGCTGGTCTTCGAGCTGGCCAATGCCCCGCAGCGCATCGGGCCGCGCTACACGCGCGCCCAAATCCAGGCCACATTCCCGGAAACCAAACTCGACGAGCAGATGAAAGGCTTCGGGATGTGGGAAGAGTGGGCGAACGGGACAAGAGGAAGGAAGCAGTAACTTATGCCAAAGCGTAGGAAGCCGCTGCACATTGCGCAAAAAGACTGAGATGACGTGGACTCGCCACCGTTGACCGATGAAGAACTGGCGGGCATGAGCCCCTTGCGGGAGGTCTTTCCCGACTTGGCGGAATATGCAGCGAAGCGCAAACGCGGTCAGCGCGGCCCGCAAAAGTCGCCGACCAAACGCTAGTAGGACCCTCGCACCTGCCGATTTGATTTGTATCAGGGCACGACTTTAGTCGTGCCGTCAAGCAGTCCTTTTTGTCATCACGAGCGGACTCTAGTCCGCGAGGGATCTGCTTTCTGTTCGATCAGAAAAAAGCAGATCCCTCAGTCGCGCTCGGTCGCTCCGCTCCTTCGCGCTCCTTCGTGCTGACAAATTTGGGGCCTTGTACGGCACGGCTGAAGCCGTGCCCTGATACAGAACGCTGGGCATGAATTCTCGAGAACAATCATCTTCGAAATGAGTTTTTGAAACTGGAAACTTCTTCTTGTGAGCCGCGTACTAGCCACTGCCGCGCTCCGTCCTATACAATCACCAGTTTCGATACTCTTGTGCAATCCTCTAAGGAGCAGACAATCCGGCACGCCCAGCCGGAGCAGCGGGTGAAGGTTCGCTCGCGGTCATCATAAAAAATGAAAATACACGAGTACCAGGCGAAAGCCATCCTCTCGAAGTACGGAGTGGCAGTGCCGCGCGGGCACATGGTCGAAAGTCGCGAGGAAGCAGAAACTGCGGCCAAGGCCCTGTTGCACGAAGGTGCAAGCGGCATCGTCGTCAAAGCGCAAATTCACGCTGGAGGCCGTGGCAAAGGCGGCGGCGTCAAGCTCGCCAAGTCGGCGGAAGAAGCCAGCGAACTGGCGGGCAAAATCCTCGGGATGCAACTGGTCACGCACCAGACCGGGCCCGAAGGCAAGAAGGTGCAACGGCTGCTGATCGAAGAGACCCTGCCTATCGCCCGCGAACTTTATCTCGGCATCGTACTCGACCGCGGACCGGGACGGCTGGTTTTCATGGCCTCGGCGGCGGGCGGCATGGAGATCGAAGAGGTCGCAGCGAAAGATCCCAACGCCATCATCAAGGAGCACATCATCCCCGGCTTCGGGCTGAGTGCCTATCAGGCGCGCAAAATTGCCTTCCGCCTGGGCCTTGATCCGAAGTACATCAACGGTGCGGTGAAGTTCATGACAGCGCTGGCGCGTGCGGCAGAAGAGACTGACGCGTCGCTGGTTGAAATCAATCCGTTCATCACCACGACCGACGGCCGCCTGTTCGCGCTCGACGCCAAGATGAACTTCGACGACAACGCGCTCTATCGCCATCCCGACATCAAGGAACTGCGCGATCTGAGCGAAGAGGACCCGCTCGAGGTCGAGGCCAGCAAGTACAACCTGAACTACATCAAGCTCGATGGGAACGTCGGCTGCATGGTCAACGGCGCCGGGCTGGCGATGGCCACCATGGACATCATCCAGTACGCCGGCGGCATGCCCGCGAACTTTCTCGACGTAGGAGGCGGCGCCAACGAAGAGCAGGTGACGCACGCCTTTGAGATCCTGCTGAGCGACAAGAACGTGAAGGCGGTGCTCATCAACATCTTCGGCGGTATCCTGCGCGTGGACACGCTGGCCAATGGCATCGTCAGCGCGGCGCGCAAGACGAACATCCAGTTGCCGATCGTGCTGCGCCTGGAGGGAACCAACGTCGAGCAGGGCCGCAAGACACTGAAAGAGAGCGGCCTGAAATTCATTGTGGCAGAGACCATGAAAGACGCAGCTGAGAAAGTCGTCGCTGCCGCCAAGGGGGTCCAATGAGCATCCTGGTTGATAAGTCAACGCGATTAGTTGTGCAGGGACTGACCGGCCGCGAAGGAACATTCCACGCCAAGAACGCCGCCGACTACGGCACCAAGGTTGTGGGCGGCGTGACTCCGGGCAAGGGCGGCACCACGCACGAAGGCTGGCCGATCTTCAACACGGTGAGCGAGGCGGTCGAGAAAACCGGGGCCAACGCGAGCGTGATTTTCGTTCCGCCACCGGGCGCGGCAGATGCCATTATGGAAGCAGCCGATGCCGGTGTGCCGCTCATCGTTTGCATCACCGAAGGCATTCCGACGATGGACATGGTGAAAGTCTGGGAGTTCCTGAAGACCAAGAACTCGCGACTGATCGGGCCGAACTGTCCGGGCATCATCTCGCCGGGCAGGTGCAAGATTGGCATCATGCCGGCGCACATTCACAAGGAAGGGAATATCGGTATCGTCTCGCGCTCGGGCACGCTTACCTACGAGGCGGTGTACCAGTTGACGACGCGCGGCATCGGGCAGTCCACGGCCATCGGCATCGGCGGCGATCCCATCATCGGCACCAATTTCGTGGATTGTATTGATCTATTCAACAAGGACCCCGAGACCGAAGCCATCATCATGATCGGCGAAATTGGCGGGAACGCGGAGGAGACGGCGGCCGAGTTCATCAAGCAGAATGTGCGCAAGCCGGTCGTCGGATTCATCGCCGGGCAGACCGCGCCTCCGGGACGCCGCATGGGCCACGCCGGCGCGATTATCTCCGGAGGGAAGGGAACCGCGAAGGAAAAGATCAAGGCCATGGAGGCCGCCGGAATTCAGGTTGCAAAGACGCCAGCCGAAATCGGTGAAACGCTGGTGCGGGCGACGGGCGCGGCGGTAAGAGCGTAGGGATTACCACAGAGGCACAGAGACACCGAGGAAACACAAAAAGGGGATGGGTTTTCTCGGTGTCTCTGTGTCTCTGTGGTGGAAACTTTCACGGAACCTAGACAGAGGAAGCACACAAACGAATAGCGAAAGGCGAAGAGCGAACACCGGCACTTATGAAAACCATCCAACGCACTCTTTCCATCATCAAGCCCGACGCGGTTGAAAAAGACGCAGCGGGCGACATTATCCATACTCTGCTGCAAAACAAATTCCGCATCATCGGCATGAGGATGCTGCACATCACCAAGGCGCAGGCGGAAGGCTTCTACGCCGTGCATGTGCATCGCCCGTTCTTCGAGTCGCTGACCAACTTCATGTCGAGCGGGCCAATCATCGTCATGGCGCTGGAGAAGGAAAACGCCATCGCCGACTACCGCACGCTGATGGGCGCCACCGATCCTGCGAAGGCCGACGAAGGCACGATTCGCAAGAAGTGGGCATCGAGCATCGAGAAGAACGCGGTGCACGGCTCTGACGCCGAAGACACGGCGCGTTTCGAGCTCAGTTATTTCTTCGCCGGATACGAGCTGGCGAAATGAAGAGAGTTTCAAGTTTCCAGTTTCGAGTTTCCAGTTGGGCACCGGGCTTGAAACTCGAAACTTGAAACTTGAAACTTGAAACTGGACGGAGGTTCTTAT
>JBKQKT010000198.1:0-10711 GCA_052147365.1 Candidatus Korobacteraceae bacterium
AGGCCGGCATCGAGCGAGCGGATGTGTACGTTACGAATGTGGTGAAACACTTCAAGTGGTCGGGAGAACGAGGCAAGCGGCGCATTCACAAGAAGCCTCGGCCGGCGGAAATTCGCGCCTGCAGACCTTGGCTTGATGCCGAGCTGCAGGCCGTCCATCCGCGAGTGCTGGTCTGCCTGGGAGCCAGCGCGGCCCAGTCGCTATTCGGAAAAGACTTCAGTGTGAACCGACAACGGGGACAACTGGTGGAGTCATCGTTAGCTCCTTATGCCACGGCCACGGTACATCCATCCTCCATCCTGCGCGCCCCTGATGACGAATCGCGTCACCAGCAGATAAGGGCCTTCGTCAATGATTTGAAAAAAATTGCACAATTGGCGCGCAAGAGCGAAGCTGCATAGGACGACCGCTCGTCAATTAGATGCATCGTATAGGCGGTTCAGAATTCGCCATGTCGCTGCCGCTGCGCAAAAACTACAAACCCATGGAGGCCCAGCCCGCCAGCGAACTGCCCACCGGGCCCGAGTGGCAATATGAGCCGAAATGGGACGGTTTCCGCTGCCTCGCCTCTCGCGATGGCGAGCGGCTCGATCTGGTATCAAAGTCAGGCAAGCCGTTGACGCGATACTTTCCCGAACTGGTGACGGGGCTTTCGGTCCTGGACGCCACACAGTTTGTGCTCGACGGCGAGATCGTCATTCCGGTGGATGGGACGATCTCCTTCAACGATCTGCTGATGCGAATTCATCCCGCCGCCAGCCGCATTCAGAAGTTGAGTAAATCTACGCCTGCTACTTTCATTGTTTTCGATTTGCTGGTGGACGATGCCGGCACGAAGCTTACAGACGTGCCCCTCGAAAAGCGCCGCAAGAAACTCGAGCACTTCGCCATGCGGTACTTGAAGACGAATCCGGCGATTCGCCTCTCGCCTATCACCGAGGATGTAGCGGTTGCCCGTAAATGGTTTCATCTTGGGGTTGCGCTGGATGGAGTGATCGCCAAGCGCCGGGACCTGCCTTATCAGTCAGGCAATCGGAGCGGCATGCAGAAAATCAAGCGGCAGCGTACGGCAGACTGCGTGGTCGGGGGCTTTCGTTACCTCAGCAAGAAGGCGCAGGTGGGATCCCTGCTGCTTGGCCTCTATGACGAGGCGGGCAAGCTGGATCACGTGGGATTTACGTCCTCAATCCACGACAAAGACCGCCGGGCACTGACCACGAAGCTCACGAAATTGATCAAGCCGCCGGGCTTCACTGGAAATGCTCCTGGCGGCCCCAGCCGCTGGAGCAGTGAACGATCGGCCGAGTGGCAGCCGCTGGCCCCGAAGCTGGTGGTTGAGGTGCAGTTCGATCATTTCACCGGCGGCCGTTTCCGGCACGGAACCAAATTTCTGCGCTGGCGTCCCGACAAAGCTCCCCGCGATTGCACCTTCAAGCAAGTGGAACGTGAAAACCGTTCGGCGTTGAACCTGTTGTAGTTGTCACGCTGCGACTGCTCCGGCCAACCCGCTGGCTGGTCTGCGAGTCAAACATGCTGGAGGTTATTGAATGGCTGACCAACAGGACGTGGTTAAAGATGTGGTGCAAGTCCTGCACGATGGGGAAAAAGGATTCGCCGATATTGGCGAGCACATCAAGGATCCACAGATACAGGCTTTTTTTATGAAAGAGTCGCAAACCCGCGGGGAGTTCGCGCGTGAGTTGGAATCTGCCGCTGGTCTAGAACACGAAGCCGGCGGGAGCGCTACCGGCGCCATGCATCGCTATTGGGGCGACCTAAAAGCCACGATAGGCGGCGGCGATCACACGTTGCTGGAAACAGCCGAACAGGGCGAGGATGCCAGCAAGAAGGCTTATGCTGAGGCCTTGAAAAAGACCGATCTTCAAGCCCCGGTACGACAGCTTCTGGAACGGCAACAGAGCCACATCATAAGTTCACATAACCAGGTGAAGGCGTTTCGCGATCGCAAAGCAGCGTAACAAACGCGAGACGTTAACAGCGAGCCGCGTCAGAGAGGACGCGGCTTTTTCCGTTTTCCCGCGGCCAACCGGCGACTTGCGAGATGTATCCCAAACCCACCACTGCATACCGAATCTTGCGCTTTGATTTCGCCATTTTTTGGCTGCTGTCCTCCGCCCTACACGTGCCGGAGTTGAGTGGGATGCGCGGTACGGAGGCCAGGAAGCCTGACAAGCCGCACTCTGTCATCCCGATCACGAACTTCGACAGAGATTTGGCCCTCCGGCATCTCAAAGCCCAGTACCTTGCAACTAACAGAGATGTAGCTTCAACCGGTCCGGGGGGAGTAACCGCTCCCGCCGGCATCAAAAATCTGCACAATTTAGCGAGTTTCAGGCTCGCACGGGAGGACAAGACAAGATGACAAAGGACTCACTACGGGAACTCTACGTCGACGAACTAAAAGACCTGTACAGCGCCGAAAAACAGCTCACCAAGGCATTGCCCAAGATGGCAAAAGCTGCCACTTCCCCAGATCTGAAGAGCGGCTTTGAAAACCACCTCGAGCAGACCGAGGGCCATGTCGAGAGGTTGGAAGAGATCTTCGGAATGCTGGAAGAGCGGCCCGGGGGTAAGAAATGCGTCGGGATGGAAGGCCTCATCAAGGAAGGTTCGGAAATGATGGACGAGGACTTCAGCCAAGATGTGTTGGATGCGGCCTTGATTGCAGCCGCGCAACGAGTGGAGCATTACGAAATCGCCGCTTATGGCACTGTCGCCGCTTATGCCGACCTGTTGGGCGAGAGCGAGCACGCATCCCTATTGCGTCAAACCCTCGAAGAAGAAAAGGACACGGACAGGAAGCTGACCGAACTCTCTGAGGACATTAATATCTCGGCGGAAGCCGACTCCTCCGGCCGGCAAAATGTGCGACGCAAGCCGCGCAAGGTGGCATAGGTAATACTTCGGGGCTCACTGCAAAGTGGGCCCTGATTGCTTTCTTCTGCTTCGGGATTTTCACATGATACTGTCTTTTCCTCTCTTGCTCGACGCCGTGGCTTTCAACGGAATCGCGTTGACGAGCTCCCCGCCTGCACCAGCGACTCAACGGGGAGTCGCTGGATGACAGTATCGCGGGACGCAATCGTAAAACCCCCAAGAAATTCAGATGCCATCGGCATTGCAGTGGTCGCCGCCAAGCGCCGCCAGTCCACTGCATCGCGCAGGGTTCTTTCCATCTTGCGCGTTCTCGGTCCCGGACTGGTAACCGGTTCCGCGGATGACGATCCCAGCGGCATTGCGACCTATTCCCAAGTGGGAGCGCAATTTGGCTACGCAATGCTATGGACGATGCTCCTCACCTATCCGCTCATGGCAGCAATCCAGGAAACCTGCGCCAGAGTCGGACGAGTGACCGGCGGCGGCCTGGCAGCCAATCTCCGACGCTACTATCCCCGTTCCTTGCTTTATGCCGCGATATCGCTGGTGTTGGTGGCCAACGTTTTCAACCTGGGAGCGGACATAGGAGCGATGGGTGCGGCGGCGCAACTGCTGCTGCCCGGAAGAGCATGGGTGTATGTCGTCGGACTTGGTCTCGGTTCGTTGCTGCTCCAAGTCTTCATTCCTTACGTGACCTATGCCAAGTACTTGAAATGGATGACCCTGTCTCTTTTCGCGTATGTAGCCACGGCGTTTTGGGTGCATTTGTCCTGGGGTACGGTTCTGCGCGCCAGCTTCTTACCGCAGATTGCGTGGAACAAGCCTTACTTGACAGGCCTGGTTGCAGTCTTCGGAACCACTATCAGCCCCTATCTTTTTTTCTGGCAGGCTTCTCAGGAAGTGGAAGAAGTGAACAATCACCGCGCGGAGCAGCCGCTTAAGAAGGCCCCTGCGCAGGCGCCGACCCAACTCGCCCGTATTCGAATGGATACCTACATCGGCATGGGATTCTCCAACGTCGTGGCCTTCTTCATTATTCTGACAACCGCGGCGACCCTGCATGCCCACGGCATAACTGACGTGGCGACCTCCGCGCAAGCAGCGCAGGCGCTCGCTCCTTTGGCTGGACGTTGGGCTGAAAGATTGTTTGCTTGTGGAATTATCGGAACCGGCATGCTGGCTATGCCGGTCCTCGCCGGTTCTGCCGCTTACGCTATCGGCGAAGCGTGGCGATGGCCAGTCAGCCTGGCAAGGAAACCACATCAGGCGCCTGCCTTCTACCTGACTATCGTGATCGCGACCATCGCGGGGATATGCCTCACCTTTTTGCATATTGATCCCATACGCGCCCTCTTCTGGGCCGCGGTACTCAATGGCACTCTAGCGGCGCCTCTTATGGCCGTCATTCTCCACATGGCAAGTAGCCGGCGCGTGATGGGTAAGTTTGTCATTCCATCCTATCTACGGTTCGCAGGTTGGGCGGCAACCCTCCTGATGTTCGTAGCATCAGTGGCGATTGTTACGGAAAGATGAAAGCCCTGTAGCCAGGACCCTACATTGCAAGAGCTCATTGTTCGTTTTCTCCTCGGTGGTGTCGTGGTGTCGGCGTTTTCCCTATTGGGAGCGACGATGAAGCCCAAGAGTTTCGCTGGTCTTTTTGGGGCGGCTCCCTCCGTGGCATTAGCGACACTGGGGCTTGCAATTGCTCAGCATGGCCGAGCTTACGCAAGCGACGAAGGCCGATCGATGGCCCTCGGCGCTCTCGCCTTTGGCCTCTACGCCTGCCTGGTGAGCCGGTTGCTGCTTCGCTATAGGCTCCCCGTCTTGCCGGTCACCGCCGGGTCGTTGGTGGCGTGGCTGGGCTCGGCGTTGGGACTCTGGTACTGGCTGGTGCGATAGCTTGTGAAGGTCAAATTCAACATTTCGAACCTGGGACGCACAACGTGGCATGAATATGTTGTGCGCTTCGCGTTTGGTGGAACGGTCACGGCCCTTGCCGGGGTGATCGCGAAGCAATACGGCCCGGAGATCGGTGGCTTATTCCTGGCGTTCCCAGCCATCTTTCCCGCAGCCGCGACCTTAATTCAGAAACAAGAGAAGCAGGAAAAAGAAGACGTCGGACAAAGCGGAGTTATGCGGGGAAGAGAGGCGGCAGGGGCCGACGCGACCGGAGCCGCTATGGGAAGTTTCGGCCTGCTTGCCTTCGCCGTGATCGTCTGGCGGTGGATCCCAAATTACCCTCCGCTCATCGTCTTCTGTATTGCGACCGTTGCCTGGTTCCTTGTGGCCTTCCTGGTGTGGAAGGCCCGAGACTCTGCAGGCAGACGGTTGCGCCGGCTTCTTCGCAGCCGGCAAAGGAGCGCTCGCATGCCGGTGCACCGGCAGAATACGAAAATGGAACGGAGATAAAATGAACAGGAAGACTGACAACAACTCACTCGCAAACCCCTCGCAATTGAGACCTCACGATAAGAAGAATGGAAACATGGTGCGGGTAGTTATCGAGACGCCCAAAGGCAGCCGCAACAAATACGCCTTTAATGAGGAGGAGAAAGTTTTCGAGCTCAAGAAGGTTCTGCCGGCAGGCATGACTTTTCCTTACGATTTCGGTTTTGTCCCGCTTACCAAGGCCGACGATGGTGATCCGGTTGATGTGTTGGTGCTCATGGATGAGCCGGCCTTCACAGGTTGCGTTCTGGAGTGTCGCCTTGTGGGAGTGATCGAGGGGCGACAAGGGGCCAAGAGCGGGAAAAAAGAACGCAACGATCGGTTGGTCGCAATTGAGAAAGGCAATCACAGTTGGGCAGACATCAAGCACATCGATGATCTGGGAAAGCAATTCGTCCAAGAGCTAGAGGAGTTCTTTGTTAACTACCACGACTTGTCCAGGGAGAAGTTCGAGATTGTAGGGGTGAAAGGTCCAGCCCAGGCAGCGAAGAGCATCGCGGAGGGTAGAAAAGCCCTGAAGCGTAAACGGTAGATTCCCGAGCTTCCTGCAATTCCTTCCAGGCCTCATCACTGACTCTCGCCGTGTCCTACGTTGTAGAGATTTGGCGACGGCCATCTCCACATTGAAATGCATCGCCTCTTGTCCACGGCTCGCCAGGGACTTCCTTGTGGCGTGCCCCTATAATTGGGGGTTACACCGAAAACGAAGCAGTATGCGGAGCACGCTTGAGGACAAGGGGTGTGAAGTGCCCTCCCGGATCTCGTTCTTAAAGAAGTGCATAGGAGAAAACCCTTTATGAGCAAGAAATCCAAGAAGAAAAAAGACAAGAATGCAACCGATAGTGCCGTTGAGACGAACATCCAACAGGCCGAAGCTCCGACAGAAAAACCAAAGCTGAAGAACAAGGAGTACGAAGCTGAGCTTTTCAAGCTGCAAGTCGAGCTAGTCAAGTTGCAGGACTGGGTCAAGAAGACCGGAGCGCGCATCGTCATCGTTTTCGAGGGCCGCGACGCCGCCGGCAAAGGCGGCATCATCAAACGAATCCTGGAGCGAGTGAGCCCGCGTGTCTTCCGGTTGGTGGCTTTGCCGGCTCCCACGGAGCGGCAGAAGACGCAAATCTATGCCCAGCGCTACATCGAACATCTGCCTGCAGGCGGGGAGGTCGTCATCTTCGACCGTAGCTGGTACAACCGCGCCGGTGTCGAGCATGTGATGGGGTTCTGCACCGAGGGGGAGTACAAGAAGTTTCTCAAAGGCTGTCCGGTTTTCGAAAACTTCGTTATCAACAACGGCATCATTCTGCTGAAGTACTGGCTCGATGTGTCGGAGAAGGAGCAGCATCGTCGCTTCCTCGCGCGCATCCAAGACCCGTCAAAGCGCTGGAAGTTGAGTCCCATGGACCTGGAGTCACATCGCCGGTGGTACGATTATTCTCGTGCGCGTGACGCCATGCTGTCCGCGACTGACACCACGTTTGCCCCGTGGTACATTGTGCCTTCGGATGACAAAAAGCGTGCTCGCCTCAACTGTATTGCCGACATCCTCAGCCGCATTCCCTACGAGGAAATTCCGTACACTCGGCCTAAGCTGCCCGGACGCCAGAAGCCCAAGGGCTATACAGAACCCAAGATGAAGCACCAGGCGATAGCACAGCGCTGGTGAGCAGTAGAACCAGAGACAGACCCAGTCACAGGGAGTCAGTTAAGGAGACCATATGGGCCGGTCCAAGACAGTAACACTTGTTGTTCTTCTCCCGAGCTTGATCGCCCTTTGTGGCTGTTAGGACTTGGCTATACACGACACCCAGAGCTTACTTGACCCATATCTTAAGCGGTCAGAGGTCCTCGGCTTAGTGGCCGGTTTTGGAACGACTTTTGCTGCTATGCCGGATTTGATCGCGATGCTCAGGCGTCGATCAAGCGCCGGCATGAACCCAAGGATGGCGGCAATCATGGGCCTCTTTCAGATCCTCTGGGTCTACTACGGTTTATTGATTGCTTCCCGACCGGTGATCGTATGGAATGTAGTTTCGGTGTTGGTCAATTTTGTTAGCGTCGGCGCGTACTTCTATTTCGCCCATAAGGAGAGGGTCCGTTAACACGATTGTAATAAGGCGATGCCCACAAGCGGCGATATAATCGAGGGTTATCCACACGGCAACCACGAAAGCCCAGTTTCCGACCGTCCGCCATGTCCGCCGAGGCGAAATTGCCAATAAGAGGAGGAACAAGATGTCACAAAATCCGGAATCAGCCAGACTAGCAGAGGCAGGCACGCTCGACACCTACAGATACGGAGAGGCAGGCCCCAAGAAGCGCTGGAGATGGTGGGGGCCCTACTTGAGTGAGCGCCAGTGGGGGACGGTCCGCGAGGACTACAGCCAGGATGGAAACGCCTGGGACTACTTCACTCATGACCAGGCCCGCTCGCGCGCCTACCACTGGGGCGAGGATGGCCTTGCCGGCATCAGTGATATGGAGCAGCTGCTGTGCTTCAGCGTGGCCCTGTGGAACGGCAAAGATCCCATCCTCAAAGAACGTATGTTCGGGCTGACGAATAGCGAGGCCAACCACGGCGAGGACGTTAAAGAATACTACTTCTACCTCGACAGCACACCCACGCATTCCTATATGAAGCACCTGTACAAGTATCCGCAGGCAGCATACCCCTACAACGATCTGATCGAGAACAACCGGCGGCGCAATCGTAACGATATGGAGTACGAGTTGCTCGATACCGGCATCTTCAACCAGGACCGCTACTTCGATGTCTTTACGGAGTATGCCAAACAGTCGCCGGAGGACATCCTCATCCAGATCAGCGTCAGTAATCGCGGGCCTGAGGCGGCCAAAATAGATGTCCTGCCGACCCTATGGTTTCGCAACACCTGGACATGGTGGCTCGGTACACCCAAGCCGTCTCTGAAGCAGATCTCGGGCCGGAAAGGCGTACAGGTTGTTGCAGCCTCGCACACCCAACTGGGTGAGCGCTATCTGTACTGCGAGGGAGATGTCCCGCTGCTGTTCACGGAAAATGAGACCAACAACGAGCGGCTCTTCGGCGGGACTAACGCCACTCAGTACGTCAAAGACGGAATCAATAACTACGTAGTCAACGGAAATCACAACTCGGTCAACCCCGAAAAAACGGGAACGAAGTCTTCGGCACACTATCAGTTGAATGTGGGCCCAGGACAAACCGTCACAGTCCGTTTGCGGCTAAGCGATCTGGCGCCTGCGGCCATGGGCGATGCCTTCAAGGACTTTGCCGAAATCATGCAGACCCGCAAGAACGAGGCCGACGAGTTTTACAAAGCCATCACTCCGGCACGTGTCGGCGAAGATGCGGCTCTCGTCATGCGCCAGGCGCTGGCCGGGATGCTGTGGAGCAAGCAGTTTTTCTATTTCGACGTGGACAAATGGCTCGAAGAACACGGTATCGATCCGATAAGGCCGCACGGACGTTTCATGCGGAATAGCGAATGGTTCCACATGGTGAACCAGCACATCATCTCGATGCCCGACAAATGGGAGTATCCGTGGTACGCGGCGTGGGACCTCGCGTTCCATACCATCGCGCTCTCGACAGTCGATGTGGAGTTCGCCAAACAACAGCTTGACCTGATGCTGCAGAAGTATTTCATCCATCCGACCGGTCAAATGCCGGCATACGAGTGGAACTTCAGCGACGTCAATCCGCCAGTTCACGCCTGGGCGACGATTTTTCTCTACCGGACGGAGCAGGCCCTCAAAGGGCAAGGCGACCTTGAGTTCCTCAAACGCTCGTTTGCCAAGCTGATTCTGAACTTCAGTTGGTGGATAAACCGCAAAGACCGCTTTGGCAAGAATCTGTTTGAAGGCGGGTTCCTCGGGCTGGACAACATCGGCGTCTTCGACCGCAGTGCCCCGCTGCCGACCGGGGGAAGCCTGGAGCAGGCGGACGGTACGGCCTGGGTTTGCATGTTCTGCCAGAACATGGCAGAGATCGCCGTGGAATTGGCGGCCCACGATCCCTTTTACGAAGACATGGCCATCAAGTTTGCTGACCATTTCCTTTGGATCGCCGTCGCCATGAATCAGACGGGGCCGGAAGGTATGTGGGACGAGGAGGATGGTTTCTACTACGACGTCCTGCGGCTACCCGACGGCAGCGCCAAGCGGCTCAAAGTCCGCTCCATGGTGGGGTTGCTACCCTTGGCGGCCACAACCGTGGTCGAACCCTGGCAGCGCGAACGCGTGCCGCGAGCGGGGAAGATCCTACAACAACGATTGCAACGCATGCCCGATTTGCTCAAAAGCATCCATATAACCGGGGAGGGCCATCGCGGGTACGCGGAACGCGGTATCGTTGCGCTGGTGAATGAGGACCGGTTACGCCGGATTCTATCGCGCATGCTCGACGAGAACGAATTCCTCAGTCCCTACGGCATCCGCGCGCTCTCCCGCTACCATGCCGACCACCCTTATGTCGTCAATGTTGAGGGTCAGGAATTTCGTGTGAACTACCTCCCGGCTGAGTCCGACACCGGTATGTTCGGCGGTAACTCCAACTGGCGCGGGCCTATTTGGATGCCGGTGAACGCAGTGCTGATCCGCGCCCTGCTGCAGTTCTATCTTTATCACGGTGACAACTTCAAAATCGAGTGTCCCACCGGCTCGGGCAAATTGATGAACCTGTTCGAGGTAGCCAACGAGATAGTCAATCGGCTGGAACGGATCTTCCTGCGCGACAAGTCGGGCCGGCGGCCAGTGTACGGAGGAACCGAGAAGTTCCAGACCGATCCCCAGTGGAAGGATTACATCTTGTTCTATGAATATTTCCACGGCGATAACGGCGCTGGTCTGGGCGCCAGCCATCAGACGGGATGGACCGGCATCGTCGCGAAGCTGATCGAGCTTTTTGGCCACATCGATGCGCAACAGCTTCTGGATGCCGGCAAAGCAGGTGGCTTTGTGAAGGCTAAATCCAAGACTTAGCAACCGGCCGGGATGAAATCCAAAGGTTGGGCAACACCGCAATGAGAATGCTTTTGCCCGCCTCCGTCTTCGTGCTGATGGTATCCGTCGGCATGAGTCTGCAGTGGCGGGAGCTGGTGGCCAACTGGCAGCGGCTGACCTGGAACGCCTGGCTGCGGCTGTTGCTGGCGACCTTCCTCGTGCCGCCGGCGGTTGCGCTGCTGCTGGCACGAATCCTGCCCCTCAATCTATCGGAGACCGCCGGGTTGTTCATGGTGGCCGCTGCCCCTGGGGCTCCGCTTCTGACGCGCAACCTTGCCCGCCGCGGATTCGATATGCATCTGGCGGCGAGCTATCAGGTGTGGGGCGCGGTCATGACGCCGATCATGATTCCTCTTCTGGTAGCCGG
>JBKQKT010000199.1:0-3178 GCA_052147365.1 Candidatus Korobacteraceae bacterium
CCGGACTGGACCGCGGCCTTCTGCTGATCCATTCCGTGCACCAGGTCGTAGCCGTGGGCGATGCAGTGGCTGTAAGCGATGATGAGGGATGGCCCCTCGTAGGCGTCGGCTTCGAGGAACGCCTTCAGGGTCTGCATATCGCTTGAACCCATGGCCACCTGCGCCACGTAGACGTTGCCGTAACTGACGGCCATCATGCCCAGGTCCTTCTTGGGCCGAGGCTTTCCACCTGCGGCGAACTTGGCCACGGCGCCGCGCGGAGTAGATTTCGACATCTGCCCGCCGGTGTTGGAATAAACCTCGGTATCGAGCACCAGAACGTTCACGTTGCGGCCGCTGGCCAGCACATGGTCAAGCCCGCCGTAGCCGATGTCATAAGCCCAGCCGTCGCCGCCGAAGGCCCAGACGCTCTTCTTAACCAACGTGTCGGCAACGTTTGCAAGGTCACGGGCTTCGAGCGTGGATATTTCGGCCAGCTTGGCCTTGAGGGTTCGAACCCGGTCACGCTGCTCGCGGAGACCGGCTTCGGTGGATTGATCGGCTTTGAGCAGGGCTTGCACGAGTTCGTCGCCCAGGCTTGCCGCAAGCCGCTGGACGAGCTCCCGCGCGTACTGCGTTTGCTGGTCGACCGCCAAGCGCATGCCCAGTGCGAATTCCGCGTTGTCTTCAAACAGAGAGTTCGACCAGGTAGGCCCGCGGCCTTCGTGGTTGACGGCGTACGGCGTGGTGGGCAAGTTTCCGCCGTAAATCGACGAGCAGCCCGTGGCGTTGCCAATCAGCGCGCGATCGCCGAATAACTGAGTCATCAGCTTGATGTAGGGAGTTTCACCGCAACCCGCGCAGGCCCCCGAGAATTCGAACAGGGGTTGCAGCAACTGGACGTCTTTCACCTGGGCCAGGCTGAGGGTGCGGCGGTCGGCTTCCGGAATTTCCAGGAAGAAATCCCAGTTGTTGCGCTCGGCCTCGCGCAGCGGCACCTGGTCCGCCATGTTGATGGCCTTGTGTTTGGCCTCACTCTTGGACTTGACCGGGCAGATTTCCACGCACAGCGCGCAGCCGGTGCAATCCTCCGGCGCCACTTGCAGCGTGTATTTCATCTCCTTGAATTCTTTCCAGCGCGCCGCCGCCGACTTGAAGGTGGCGGGAGCTTTACCCAGTAGCGCCGGGTCGTAAATCTTGGCCCGGATCACGGCGTGGGGGCACACCAGCACACACTTGCCGCACTGGATGCAAAGGTCCTCGTCCCAGACGGGGATATCCAGCGCGATGTTGCGTTTTTCCCATTGCGCGGTGGCGGTGGGGAAGGTCCCGTCATTGGGCATGGCGCTGACCGGCAGGGAATCGCCTTCGCCCTCGATAATCCTGGCCAGCACGTCGCGCACGAACGCCGGAGCTTGCGACGGCACCGTTGGACGCATGTCAAAGCTGCTGCTCGCTTCCGCCGGAACCTTGACCTCGTGGAGATGATCGAGCGAAGCATCCACAGCGGCGAAGTTCTTCTGCACCACGGATTCTCCGCGGCGGCCGTAGGTTTTCTCAATGGCGTGCTTAATTGCGGCAATCGCTTCCTCACGTGGCAGCACTCCGCTGATGGCGAAGAAGCAGGTTTGCATCACGGTGTTGATGCGACCGCCCATCCCGGCTTCTTTGGCCACCTTGATGGCGTCGATTACGAAGAAGCGCAGTTTTTTCTGGATGATCTGCTGCTGGGTGGTGCGGGGCATCATGTCCCAGACCTCGTCCGGTCCATAGGGGCTGTTGAGCAGGAACACGGCGCCGGGTTCGGCGGCCTTGAGCACGTTATAGCGCTCGAGGAACGTGAACTGGTGGCAGGCTACGAAATTCGCCTGAGTGATGAGGTAGGTGGAGTGAATCGGCTTGGGGCCGAAGCGCAGGTGGGAAATGGTGATGGAGCCGGACTTCTTGGAGTCGTACACAAAGTAGCCCTGCGCGTAATTGTCGGTATCTTCGCCGATGATTTTGATGGAGTTCTTGTTGGCGCCCACCGTGCCATCGGAGCCCAGTCCGAAAAAGATGGCGCGCACGGTCTTGGGATCTTCCGTCGAGAACGAGGAGTCAACTTCCAGACTGGTGTGCGTGACGTCGTCCACGATGCCCACGGTGAAGTGGTTGCGCGGCGCGGGCTTCAGCATCTCGTCGAATACCGCCTTCACCATGGCGGGAGTGAATTCCTTGGAAGACAGGCCGTAGCGCCCACCGATGATGCGGGGGAAGCTTGCGAATGGCGCTTTGCCTGCGGCCAACCCTTCGCTAATGGCGGTGATGGCATCAACGTAGAGAGGTTCACCGGCGGCGCCGGCTTCCTTGGTGCGATCGAGCACGGCCAGGCTCTTTGTCGTCTTGGGGAGGGCGGCGAGGAAATGTTCAATTGAGAAGGGCCGATAGAGACGGACCTTGAGCACGCCCACTTTTTCGCCGCGCTCCGTGAGATACTCCACGGCTTCCTGCGCGGCTTCGGCGCCGGAGCCCATCACAATGATCACGCGCTCCGCGTCGGGCGCGCCCACGTAATCAAACAGATGATATTGGCGTCCCACCACGCTCGCCAACTTGTCCATGACGTTCTGGACGATCTCGGGGCAGGCCAGGTAAAAGGGATTTCCCGTCTCGCGCGCTTGGAAGAAAACGTCGGGGTTCTGCGCCGTGCCGCGGAGGACGGGATGGTCCGGTGAAAGGGCACGCTTGCGGTGCGCTGCCACCAGTTCGGCGGGGATGAGGGCGCGCAGATCGTCGTCCGTCAATTCTTCCACCTTGCCAACCTCGTGCGAGGTGCGGAAGCCGTCGAAAAAGTGCAAAAAGGGAATGCGCGACTCGAGCGCGGCAGCCTGCGCGATCAGGGCAAAGTCCGTCACTTCCTGGACGGAATTCGACGCCAGCAGGCCGAAGCCCGTCGAGCGCGTCGCCATCACGTCGCTATGGTCGCCGAAAATCGAAAGGGCGTGCGCCGCCAGGGTGCGTGCCGTGACGTGCAATACCGTCGCCGTCAGTTCCCCGGCGATTTTGAACATGTTGGGAATCATCAGCAGCAGGCCTTGCGAGGCCGTAAAGGTGACGCCCAGCGATCCGGCCTGGAGCGCGCCATGCAGCGCGCCCGCAGCGCCTCCTTCGCTTTGCATCTCGATCACGTGCGGGACCGTACCCCAGATGTTGGGCTTGG
>JBKQKT010000200.1:0-12091 GCA_052147365.1 Candidatus Korobacteraceae bacterium
CCTTGTCCCGCTCCCGGATTGCCTTCTCAACCTGTTGCTGGCCAGATTTAACCGCCGCGATTGCCTTCTTGTGGGACTGAAGCATGAATAGAAGTGTAAACCTGGAGTCGCAAAACCAGTGGAGCCGAAGGGCGACACAAGTGCAGCCGCACCCTTGTTGAGCTACAGATTGCTGCCGCGGTGCCTTCGCTCACGGCCGAAAGCCGATGACTGACAGGTCAGTTTGGCTTGCGAGGAACGATCACCTCGTCGCGAATGAAGAACTGGGCGCTGCACTTCTCGGAACCGCAGATGACCGGCAACAGGCCGGAAATCTGCTTGCGAGTGACAAGGCCAAGCTGGCCGCAGGTCGGACACGACAGTACAGCCCAATACGGATCTTCCTTTTCGCCGACCTCGCCCGCATTTTCCAGCACGAAAATGGTTCCAGGCTCCATCTGTTCGGGGATCCACTCGCTCAGGACGCTCAGTTCTCCGATCATGTGCCCTCCTCCAGGACCTAAGAAGCTGTACGGCGGCTTACGTTAGGATGACGAACCGAACTGTTGCGTTTGCTCGGGGCTTCACGGTGGCGGGCGGAAACACCGCGCTCGCCGGGGCTAAGGCCCCTTGATATTTGTGAATGCCTTGATGCTGGCCCTTCGGCAAGCTCAGGGCGGGCCCTGAAGGCCAGCTCTGCCCGGCCTCCGCGTCGAGGCGCCTTCTTGCGCTCGAGGGGATGGAGCACGCGCTGGATGGTGTCACTCAGGCACACTGATAACATCGGCTGGCGGGCGTTTTTCAGCAGATCGACCACGGCGCGGGCTGAATCTTCCAGATAAATGTGCCGGCCATCGGTCAGCAGATGATACTCAGAGGCCGCTGTGACGGTTTCGACCAGCCGCTTGCCCAGTTCCTTTTGCAGAAAACGGATGACAGCACGGATCTTTTGCAGCGAGAAACCGCGCCGACGCAAGTCACAGAGGACGGCCACCTCAGCCAGGTCGTCGAGCGAATAGACGCGCTTATGGCCTTCCCGCGCAGGGGCGACGATACCGCGCTCGTCCCACCACTGAAGCTGGCGCGGCGTGATTCCGGTCAGCGCTACCACTTCATTGGATGTAAATGTCTGCTGCATTGCGTCTGAGTCAAAACAAATCCCACAAGAAATGTTTGAAACATCATAGTGCAACCGTGTGCGGTGTCAAGATGAATTATTGACCAGGAGGATGACTAGTTGATGAACATGAAAGGAATTTGCACAGCTGTAACAATTTCTGCCACCTTGTCAACCACGCTTCCCTGACGTCACTCGCTGTTGTGAGCGCTGCACTTCACGACCTCCTCTTCTTGGCTGGAAGATAAAGGGTGAGCTTTGCTGACAACCGGCAACTGACGACTGGCTACTGTTCTGGAGGTATTCTGTGGAGCCGTTTCGTTATCACGTCTTCGTTTGCACGCAAGAAAAAGCTGAGGGAGTTCCCTGCTGCTCGGCCGCGGGGTCGGGTCGCATTCTCACCGCGCTACATGGCGAGCTCGGCGTTAAAGGCCTCGCCGATGAAGTCCAGGTTTCGAGCTGCGGCTGTCTAGGCATTTGCGACAGCGGTCCGGTGATGATCGTTTATCCCGAGGGCACTTGGTACACCGGGCTCACACCCAACGATGTACCGGAGGTTGTCGCGTCGCATTTCCAGGCCGGACACAAGGTATCTCGACTGGAACGTGACGATTACGCGGCGATGAAGGCTGAGATTCTCGATCATCGCAATAAGTACGTCGCGATGTTGAAAGCGAAGGACGCAGCGGGCGTTTTACCGGATGACATTAGCGAACTGATCCGCGGGTTTATGCCCAGCCGCGCTGTGCTGACGGCGCTGGAACTGGATGTGTTCACCGCCGTGGGAGACGGGGGAACGGCCGAACAGGTTGCCCAGAAGATCCAAACGGCGGCGCGTGCGACAGAGATGCTACTCAACGCTCTGGTCAGCCTGAAGCTGCTGGAGAAGCGCGAGGGTGTCTACACCAATACTCCGCTGGCGGCTCGGTTCTTCGTCGAGGGCACGCCCGACAGCGCACGCACAGCGCAATTGCACATCGCAAACATCTGGAAGCGCTGGGGCACCCTGACCGACGCGGTCCGCGCCGGAACTTGCGTCGCTCCGCGTGGCGACAACGGATGGGTGACTCCGTTCATCGCGGCCATGGACCACAACGCCCGCGGACGGGCACGCGCCGTGGTGCAGGCCGCGGGGGTCAATGGCGCAAAGCGCATTCTCGATCTGGGTGGAGGTTCGGGCGCATACTCCATTGCATTCGCCAAGGCCGCGCCGACTCTCCGGGCTGAAATCGTGGATCTGGCTGAGGTGCTGCCCATCACGCAGGAGCACGTTAGCAGAGCCGGTCTGGACGATCGCATCAGCACACGCGCGGGCGACATGCTGACCATTCCATTGCAGAGCGGTCACTACGATCTCGTGCTGCTTTCGGCCATCTGCCACATGTATTCGCCGGAGGAAAACCAGCAGTTGTTCCAGCGTGCTTACGAAACATTGGCGCACGGAGGAAGGCTGGTAGTGGCAGACTTCATCCTGGAACCTGACAAAACCTCGCCGCGATTTGGCGCATTGTTCGCGTTGAACATGCTGGTCGGCACACGGGCCGGAGCGAGCTACAGCGAGCCCGAGTATGAAACCTGGCTGAAGGCGGCAGGCTTCGCAGAAGCCAGGAGGGTGCGCATTCCCGGGCCTGTGAACCTGATGATTGCGACGAAATAAAGCGCAGCTTCGAGTTTCGGGTTTCAAGTTTCGAGTCAACGGACTTCTTTGACTGCCTTATCGTGAATTAAGAATCGAAACTGGAAACTTGAAACTCGAAACTGCCTACGGGCATCAATGGACGCTTGGAGGTATCTATGTCCTCGAGCGCCCAACAATTCACCCGTCGTGAGCTGATTACAAGAGCGGCCGCAGTAAGCACCGCCGGCCTGATCGCGCCCAGCCTTCTGCTGGGGAGTCCCGAAGCCAAAGAGCCGGAAGTCACGGCCACGGAAGACCTGATGCGCGAGCATGGTGTGCTGCGTCGTGCGCTGTTGGTTTACACCGAGTCCATTCCGAAGATCAGGAGCAACGCCGCTTCGCTGGATGCCGGTGCACTGTACCGCGCTGGCGTGCTTTTTCGCGATTTCGGCGAAAACTACCACGAGAAGATGCTGGAGGAAGAGCACATCTTCCCGGTGGTTCGGAAGGGCACAGGCGAAGCGCCCAAATTGGTGGACATTCTACTGGCGCAACATGCGCGCGGGCGAGAAATCACCAGCTATTTGCTGGCGGTGACGAAGGGTGGCCGCATTGCAACCGCCAACGCCGAGCCGTTGGCGCGCTCACTGGAGGCCTTTGTCCTGATGTATCGCAACCACGCCGCGCGCGAGGATACGGTCGTCTTCCCGGCGTGGAAAACCCACTTTACTAACAAACAGCTCGACGAATTGTCGGACCAGTTCGAGGACATCGAGCATAAGATGTTTGGCAAGGACGGGTTCGACGACGCCGTGGAGAAGATCAGCGCCATCGAAACCTCGCTCGGCTTTGCCGATTTGAGCCAGTTCACGGCGCCGCCGCCGCCGGCAATCAAAGGCTGATGATGATGCACATGGATAGTCCGGAGTGGGCCGCGAGAACAGCGAAGGCGATTTTGCTGATCCGCATTCTGGTGGGATGGGTGTTTGTGTCAGAGGGAATCCAGAAGTTCCTCTTCCCTGCGCAACTGGGCGTCGGACGCTTCGAGAAGATCGGCATCCTGTCGCCACACTTCATGGCGCCATTCGTAGGGACGGTGGAGATTATCTGCGGGACGCTGCTGCTCATCGGGCTGCTTACCAGGCTGGCGGCGATTCCTCTGCTCGGCGTGATCCTGGTCGCGATCGCTACCACCAAGATTCCGATGATCGCCAAGAGCGGAACTTGGGCGATGTTGCACGAGGCGCGCGTGGACTTCAGCATGGTATTGGGACTGGTGTTCCTTCTGATTACCGGCGCGGGGACGCTCTCGATAGATGAGCGCCGGCACAGCCCTTGGTGATCGGTGTTTCTACTGCCCTACATTCGGCACCACGACAAAGCGGCGGAAGAAGCTGTCGTTGTTCCATTGCGGACGCTGTGGCGCATCAGCTACTTTAACGGCCAGGCCCTGCACGATGTCTTCGAACTTTCCGGCCGCGGCAAGATCAACAGGCTGATTGATGTCATCTGAAGGGGCGTGGTATCGCTCCGTTAGCCACTGCTTATGTGTGGCTGCCTCCGGCGTTCCCGGCTTGTAGCCGACGCCCATAGCAACCGACGGAACTCCCTGCCGGATAAAGCTGTACTGATCGCTGCGGATGAAGGCGTTACGCAGCGGCTCGGGGTCGGCCTGTGCGGTCACTCCTTCCTGCTGCGCAACCTGCCGCACCATATCGCCGAGGCTCGACTCGTCCAGCCCGTACACGGTCAGCAGCTTCAGTGGATAGATGGGCAGGAACATATCGGTGTTGATGTCGGCGACGATTGAGCTCTTGGGTACTGTGGGGTTCGCGGCGAAATACTTCGACCCAAGCAGCCCCTTCTCTTCAGCGGTCACCCAGACGAACAACAGCGACCGCTTGAGCCTGGTTTGGGAATGTTGCAGCGAATTCGCAATGTCGAGTATCAACGCCGATCCAGACCCGTTGTCCATCGCGCCGTTGTAGATGCGATCGCCGTTAATCGGCTCGCCGATGCCAAGGTGGTCAATGTGGGCCGAGAGCACAACATATTCATCCTTCAACTTGGGATCGGTGCCGGGCAGCCTGGCAACGATGTTGTCCGATTCGACATCAGTCCGGATGACCTTGGCGCGCGCCTTGATGCTGGCCGGCAGCGCGAAGCGCGGTAGCGGCTTGCGTTCTTTGGCGAGATTGGCAAGCTGCTGAAATTTGTACGGCGAGCCTTCGAACAGCTTATCGGCATCCGCAGGATTGAAGACCACCACCAGCTTAATGCCTTGCGATTCGTTCAGGGCCGGGTCAGCCAGCGACATGCTGGGACGTGTGCGCGCCAATGTCATCCGGCTCCAGGGAATGTCCATCGCGGCCGGGTTCGGGATCGAGATCATTCCGACGGCACCCGCGTCGCGCAGCGCTTTGGCGCGTTCGGATGTGGACTGATAGTGCGATGCCAGTGCCGACGGCATGTCCGACGGCGAGCCCGAGATAATTACGACCACCTTGCCCTTCAGGTCGACGCCGGCAAAATCGTCATACTCTTTTTCAGGCACGCGCAAGCCATAACCAGCGAAGACCAGCGGCGCATCCACGTCCGGCGCGAGATCCACGCGCGTGCTGAACATCGCGTCCTCACCCAGCACCAGAGGCTGGTCCTTACCATTGCGGACGAGTGCAAGGCTGGAGCCGGATTCGTCGATCTGGCGGCTGACCAGCTTCACAGGCTGATAGAAACCGTTGACGCCAGCAGGCTCAAGGCCAGCGCTCTTAAGCTGCTCCACAATGTAGGCCTGAGCTTTTCGTAGACCTTGGCTCCCGGTCTCGCGGCCCTCCATGTCATCGGCGGCCAGAACCTTCACATAGTCCCACCAGCTCTTGCCATCGAAGTTGGGCGTTGGGGTTTTCGGCGCGGGCGGGTTCTGCGCAATGAGTACGGTGGACAGCAGTAGTGCGAGAACAAGAGAACGTTTCAACATCGGAAATACCTCATGAATTCGAAGTGGTCATTCTCGCGCACGGAGGGGCAGGGATTCAAGGGCGAGCATTGGCGGGCGTGTCGCGAGACACTCCAAGCAGATTGGCGATGAAACCACCCCGCTCGGGCACTATCGGCTGAGCGGGGCGGTGGTTTCTGAAGAAGGGCCGAAACAGGTCTGAACTGTTCCGGCGGCCCGAAACGGGCCAATTACATCTTTCCCTTGCTGTTGAGCAGAGAAGTCAGTTGCTGGCCCGCCGGCGTCGGCTTAACATCTTTTCCGCTAACGATCTCGCGCGCGGTGACTGACTTGTCGTAAAGACGTGAGTTAGCGTCACTGTCAGGGCTTAGCGAGGCGCCGTCCAGTGATACACCAGCGAAAAGTCCGGAAGTCCGGGAATAGGTCAGCATGTCAGCACTACCCGTACTCGCGCTGGCTCCGGAACCGGCCGCTGCGGTCGCGTCGCTGCCGACTTTGACTTTGCCGTCCAGCAGCTTGTTCGCCGCCGACGCCGCCATCACCAGGATAATGTAGTCCTTGGCTGTGCCGCCGACTTGGAAACCGGCACTGGCGCCACCGATGCTGTACATGGCGGGCGGTCCCCATTTGCCAGTGAACTCCGCGCCCTCACGGCAAACCATTGGACCGCGGCCTCCAGTTCCGCCGATGCCCACGGCGAACTTCTTCACACTCGGCAGAATGATGATGCACTCAGCCTTCGCCACTGTGCTGGCCGGAACGTCCTTACTGCCGACCATTGCCTGTAACACCGTGGTGGCATTTCTGATTGTCTCCTCGTCTTTGGTCTTGTCGGAGGCGCCCCACGCGGGCAGGGTCAAGAGCAGAAGCAGGGATGCGAGCGAGAAACATATAGCTGTTTTAACTTTTGGCATGGGCGTTTAGCCCCCCTTTCAAAGTAGGCGAAATGGTAATCAGCTGATCGATGGCAATTTTAGCACAGCAAACGTCAAGAAAGTTCCTACATTTGATTGCTGGTCACTTTGCACGGGTGTTAAACTCTGCTCGGTTGGAATTGAGCGGGAGTAACTCAGTGGTAGAGTCACGGCTTCCCAAGCCGTTGGTCGCGGGTTCGATCCCCGTCTCCCGCTCCAAAATAAGTGGTCAGTGGCTAGGGAATAGTAAGTAGCTAAGCTGGTACCACCACCTCTGGCTCTCGCACAAAGCTCCTACCTCGCTTTTCCTTTCCGAAGACCAGCAACATAGACAGCAGCGCCATCACCACTAGTTCAAAGGCCGTCAGCGCCCAGGAATAGCCAACGCGATCGCGCAGCGCGAACTGTATGGTGGGCGTCGAAGCCGCCAGCAGAATGCCGATCTGATAAGTGAATCCAGGCAGCAAGCCGCGCACCGCATCGGGCGAAAGCTCGTTGAGATGCACTGGAATGTTGCCCCAGGCGCCTTGTACGCCCATCTGCATGAAGAATGCTCCCGCGGCCAGCACCATCAGAGTACTGCCAAAGGCCCACGCAGGAATGACGATGGCTGACAAGGCAATCGCCGTCAGCATGCTGTAGCGCCGTCCAATGCGCTCCGAAAGAAGGCCGAAGATCACGGCGCCGGTGACGGCTCCCACGTTGAAGAACATCGTGAGGTAAGCGACGGTGTTCGGGGCGATGCCGTGCGCGTGCTTCAGGAAGTCGGGATACAGGTCCTGGGTGCCGTGGGACAGGCAGTTCATCATGAACATGAGCGCGATCATGTACAGGCTGAGCCACTTGTTCTCCCAGGCGATGCGCGGGCCGTCGATGGTGCGCGCCACGCGGTGCTGCTCCCACGCCTCCGACTCGGGGACCTTGGTGCGGATGTAGAGCGCCAGCAACGCGGGAATGCCGCCCACCCAGAACATGGCGCGCCATCCCCAATTGGGCAGCACCAGGCGCGCGGCCAGGGCGGCTAGAAAGTATCCGATGGTGTATCCACTCTGCAGAATTCCGGAGATCACGCCGCGCCAGCGGACAGGAGCGTGATCCATCACCATCGAAGCGCCTACGCCCCACTCGCCGCCCATGCCAATGCCAAACAGCGCCCGCAGAATGAGAAACACCGTGTAGTTAGGGGCGAAGCCGCAGAGGAACTCAATGGTCGCGAAGAAAATCACGTTGGCCATGAGCGGGCGGCGGCGGCCGTAGCGGTCGGCCATCATGCCGAAGATGAGCGCGCCGACGGGGCGCATGGCGAGGGTGGCCGTAATGCTGAGGACGATATCGCGCTTGGGAACGTGGAAGTGAGCGGCCAGCGTGTCGAGGAGGAAGATGACAACGAAGAAGTCGAAGGCGTCGAGCGTCCAGCCGAGGAAGCCTGCGCCCATCGCGTGCCAGCGGTCCGATTTTGCCTGCAATTCCCTGCCGGAGAGGTTTGCCATCCTGCGCCCTCCTGTCGAGTTGGGAAAAAAGGTACCAGATGGAGGGCGAGGAAGGCCAGAAGTTTCCTGGCCAAGGACGCTAAAACCGCGGGGCGGTAGAGCGGGCCTTTCAGACCCGCGTCTTCGGCTGTCCTCAAATTTGAGAGCGTTGTGAAAGGGCCGGACGCGGCGCTGAAGCACCGCTCTACCTTTTCACCGCAGCAGCAACGCCATGTGCTGCGAGCCTTCAACCAGCCCCAGCGACCAGTTGGCCGCGTTGATCATGAGGTTCGGGAAGAGGCCGATGATGACCGTTCCGCCTGCGGTGATGGTTAGCGCCAGACGCATAGCTGGACTGGTGTGTACGGGTTCGGGATCAATGGGCTGGCGCATGAGCATGGAGTTGGCAATGCGCATGTAGTAGTAGAGGCCCACCACCGAATAAAGGACGCCCACGGCGGCCAGCGAGTAATGGCCGGTCTGGATGAGGGACAGGAAAATAAAATACTTGCCCCAGAAGCCCGCCAGCGGTGGGATTCCGGCCAGCGACAGCAGGAACACCAGCATCAGAATGGCTTCCGTGGGCGCCTTGAAGTAGAGGCCGGCAATGTCGTCGATTTCGTCGCCGATGATGTTGCGGCGGCGCAGTGACGTGACCACAGCGAACGCGCCCAGATTCATGAAGGTGTACACCAGCAGGTACACGAGGATGGCCACGATGCCAGTGGAGTTGTTTTGGCCGTCACTCGCGATGAGGCCCAGCAGCATGTACCCGACGTGCGCAATGGAGGAGTACGCCAGCAGACGCTTCAGGTTATTCTGCGTGATCGCCGCCAGGTTCCCGCCGGTCATGGTGGCGATGGAGACGAAGATCAGCAGCGGAACGTACATCGGACGCAGTGGATAGAGACCGAACAGGAAAATGCGCAACAGCATCGCCCAGGCGGCTGACTTCACGGCGACGGACATAAATCCGGTGACGCAGGTGGGCGCGCCTTCGTAGGCATCAGGCGCCCATTGATGGAACGGGACTGCCGCGATCTTGAATAACAGGCCCGTCGCCGTGGCCAGCAGAGCGAAGATGGCGACTGGATCGTGCGGCCGCGCGGCCAGGTCTTCCTGCAACTTCTGGGCGATGACTTTGAGGTTGGTGCTGCCGGTGAGTCCGTAGAACAGTGACAGGCCGTAAGCGAAAATTCCCGACGAGAACGCGCCCAGCAACAGATACTTCAGCGCAGCTTCGTTTGAGCGCTTGTCACGCCGCAGGAAGCCGACCAGCACGTAGGTCGAGATGGCCATCAACTCCAGGCCGATAAAGATGAGCACGATGTCGTAACCCGCCGCCATGCACATCATGCCTACAACGGAGAACAGCAGCAGCGCATAGAACTCGCCGTGGTTCTCGTGCTCGATTTCGAGATAGTGCACCGACATCAGGATGGCGACGGCCGCGCCCAGCAGGAACAGGTAGAAGAAGTAAAGCGCAAAGCGATCGACCAGCAACGCGTTCATAAATCCCGTGCTGGTGAAAGCAACACCCGCCCGCTCCGCTGCGTTGAATGCGTAGTGCAGCTTGACCACCGCACCCGCCGAAAACGCGAGGCCGGCGAGGGCGATGATGGCGTTCGCCTGCTTCCACTGCTTCGGCAGGACAAGGTCAATCAGCAAAATGCCGAGCCCGAACAGCGTCAGCAGCAGCATCGGCAGCGACAGCAGGTAGTCGTTGCGGGTGAAGCTCAAATATTGTGTCAGCGGGGTGGTCACAAGTTCATCCTCACTTGCCGCCAGGCGCCGGGGCCGCAGCTACATTGGTTTGCGCTGTCTTCACCGGAGCAGGCGTTTCCGCCGATGCAACGCCCGTTTGCTTTTGGTCACCGGTAGCCGCGGGTTTCTGGGTTGCCGGGGACTTCGGCGGCTCGGGCAACGGAGTCGCCGCATCAGGATTCCCGTTCACGGCGGGTTGTCCTGCGACCACGGGCTTGGTAAGGCCCGGGTAATCCGGCCGCACGGTCGCCACCAGGTTGTTCACCGGCGTAGAGAGAATCTGGAAGAACGGCTTGGGATACAGCCCGATCCAGAAGGCGATAATGATCAGCGGAATGAAAGTCGCCAGTTCCCTTCCCGTAAGATCGGTCAGCTTCTCGTTCTTGGGATTATTCACGTGGCCGAAGAACACACGCTGATAGAGCCACAGCAGGTAAGCGGCGGCGAGAATCACGCCCGGCACCGCCCACGCTGCCCAGAGCTTGTTCTCCATGAACGTACCCTGCAAAATGGTGAACTCTCCGACAAAGCCGTTGAGCAGCGGCAGCCCCATCGAGGACATGAACATGAGGAGCGTAATCGTGGCGTAAACCGGCATCACATTGGAAATGCCGCCGTACTCGGCAATCTCGCGCGTGTGCCGCCTTTCGTACAGAATGCCGACGATCAAGAACAGCGCCCCAGTGGAGATGCCGTGGTTAATCTGTTGCAGCACCGAGCCGCTGAGTCCCAGCGGGCTGAGCGCGAAGATGCCAAGGGTGCAGAAGCCGAGGTGGCTGACAGACGAGTACGCCACCAGCTTCTTCATGTCCTTCTGCATCAGCGAGACCAGCGCGCCATAGATGATGGCGATCAGCGAGAGCACGATCACGAACTGGCGCACCCAGGGCGTCATCGCAACGCCTGGGAAAAACGGCAGCGAGAAGCGGATCAAGCCGTACGTTCCCATCTTCAGCAGAACGCCCGCCAGGATGACCGAGCCTGCGGTAGGCGCCTCGACGTGCGCGTCGGGCAGCCAGGTGTGGAACGGGAACATCGGCACCTTGATGGCGAAACCCACGAAGAACGCGAAGAACAGCCAGATAGCGGCGTGGCCGCCGATCTTGGGTGCGGTCGCGTAGAGGTCAGGCAGATAGAACGTGTACACCCCGGTCAGGGATTGATGATGGAAGTAGAGGAACAGGATGCCGAGCAGCATCAGCACAGAGCCGAACAGGGTGTACAGGAAAAACTTAATGGCCGCGTAAAGTTTGCGCGGGCCGCCCCAGATGCCGATCAGCAGATACATCGGCACCAGCATGGCCTCCCAGAACACAAAGAACAGGAACATGTCCATCGCCATGAAGACGCCGAGCATGCCCGTCTGCAGCACCAGGAACCAGACGTAATACTCTTTCACGCGCTCCTGGATGGCGTTCCACGACGAAAGGATCGAGATGGCGCCCAGCAGAGTAGTCAGCATGATGAGCAGGAACGAGATGCCGTCAATGCCGATGACGTAGCCCGCGCCGATGGATGGGATCCAGTTGTTGGGCGCGCCTTCCATGAACTGGAAACCGGCGCGGTCTTTGGCTGCCCAGAACCACGGAACCAGCGGCAGCGAGACCAGGAATCCCAGCATGCCGAAGATGTTGCCGACCCAGCGGATGGCGTCCTTGTTCTCCTTCGGCAACAGCAGGAGGACAATCGCGCCCACCAGCGGCGTAAAAAGAATTATGGAGAGAATGTGGTTATGCATTTTTAGCTCTTAGCCGTTAGCACTTTGCATTTAGCCGAACCAATATTCGTCATGAGTACCGCAACAAAGCTCAAAGAACCGCCGGTAGTGCCGGACCAAAACTCACAACTGACAACCGGCCACTGACAACTGTTCGTTACCGCTCGCTACCACCGAATTACGTAATACAAGCCCAGCCCGTCCAGTCCCACTTCCATCACCAGCGCGTACCACTGCACCAGGCCCCACTGCACCAGGCGCACCGGATAGGAAGCCAGCCGGGTCACAATCGCGATACCGTTCACACAGAGGCCGTCAATAATCCACTTATCCCAAAGCACGGACAGGCTGCCGGTCATGCGCGTTGTCCAACCCGCGCCATTGACCGTTCCATCAATAACGTTGGCGTCGAACTTCCAGGACGCGTCGCCCAGCCCCATTACGCCCAGACGCACTGTGCCCACCTTCGCGCGGCCGGTAACGAACCAGTCGTAAATTTCGTCTACGTACCACTTGCGGAAGAGCGTTTTGTAGAAGCGCGGGGAAATTTCGTTGAT
>JBKQKT010000201.1:0-3605 GCA_052147365.1 Candidatus Korobacteraceae bacterium
CGCGTCCGTCTCGATGAATGTTTCATCGCGGGTTTTCTTGGTCCAGCGCGCGATCTCCTCAATCGCTTTGTCCCACGAGATGTCCTCCCAGTGGTCCGAGCCCGGACGCCGTACCTGCGGTTTGAGCAAGCGGCGGTCATTCTGAATGTCCTGCTGCAGTGACGCGCCTTTGGGACACAGAGTGCCGCGGTTGATGGGATGGTCGGGATCGCCTTCCACGTGGATCACCTGCGGCGTGACGTTCTTCGCTTTGTCGCCGATGGTGTGAATGATGACGCCGCAACTCACTGAGCAATACGGGCAAGTGCTGCGCGTCTCGGTGGTGCGTGAAATTTTCAGGCTGTCGGCCTGCGCCAGCAGCGGCTGCGCATCAAAGCCGAAAACCGTAATCCCGACGGCGCCCACGACGCCGGTCTTGAAGAATGCTCGTCTAGAGACATCCATTACGAGGCCCTCCAGAATGTACAACTATCAACCTTGAAAATGTGTAGGGAAGGAACGCAAGCGCTCGGGAAGCGCCAGAGTGCAACAACGAAAGAAGTGTGCGCTGTGTGGTGCTCATCCTTGACAAGCCGTTTATACGACCGCCGAACCCACACCCAGGGCCCAACAACGCGCAACAGCGTATAACGGGAAAGCCGCACCGGTCAAATGTATTCTGGCCTTCGCTGAACTCGTGTCCTTCGTTTGATCAAGGCGCATCGCTGGCGGCAAATCCAGGCGCGAAGCGGCGGCTTCGAATTGAGTCCGGCGCGTAAGCGCCGGGTAGAGTGGTAATTGAGCGGAGCCGCCTGGCGGCGACCGGGGTTCTCGCGCACAAACGGCAGGGACGGCACAACCCAAAACCCTAGAACCCCATGAGGTTCGTGCTGATCTTCCTGTACCCATGCTCGGCTGCCCACAAGTCGAGAGGAGCGGTCGCGATCTCGTCCACCAGCGGTACCGCGAGTCCGTCAACCGTCATGTCCACCGACTTTAGATAGTATTTGCAGGTGTCGCAGGCTTCCACGCGTACCGCCAGGTCCTCGGCCGAATAGCGCGGCAACTTCTGATAGTCCTCCTCGCCGCAGATGGGGCACAAAATCCGACGGAACTCCCACTCCGTCAGGCAGAAGGAACAGACCAGAAAGCGCTTCCCTCCGTCGCCCTCTGGACGCAGCACAGCCCCCTGGGGCTTGGCGACACACACTGGACATACCGAGCCCGAGAACCCTGCCAACTGCGCAGCCGGCGTAGCGGCGAAGTATTCGGCCTGCGGTTGAAACAAAACCCGGGCGAAGAATGAGTCTGGTCCCGAATCGAGCTCGGCGGCAGCCAGGAAATCCCTAAGCATCTCACGCCGTTGTTCCGGAGCGCCCCGTCCAATCTCCGCTGCCTTTTGCGCCAGCTTCGCGGGGCCGTTTTTCTGGACCAGTGCCAGCAAGGCGGGCAACTGCCGCAGCGCATAGTCCACGTCAAGTTGCTCGCGAAATGCAACTTCACGATTCAGTGTCGCGGCAGGCAGCGAGAGAAGCTTTTCGCACAACGTCTTCTGGAAGTCGAGGATTCGGCAATAGAACGCCAGGATCTCGGCGGCGCTGGGATGCTTGGCGGCCAGATCAATGGCCCGCTCGATGCGCTTACTCCAATCAGCCTTCTTCGTCTGAATCATGGCGAGGACTTAAGTCTCCCTGATGCGTCGGCAACACTATATCAGCCATAATCTGTGTCATCCGGAGCGACGAGCGCAGCGAGGAGTCGAAGGGCCTGCTTTTCTAATTTGTCATCCTGAGCGGAGTGAGGCCGCGTAGCCGCCGAACGAAGTCGAAGGAACCCTATAGTAGAAGAACCTGTGAGCGCATTGCTTCAACCATCTACACTATCTTGGAACGTAACCCTTATGCGATCTCTTCTCGCCACTTTCTGTCTCCTCCTTGGCGCTCTCCACGCCCAGGACCAGCCTCCTGCCCCCGAACTGCCGCTTGTGCCCGGCAAGGTCATTACCATCACCCCCCAATCCGGCTTCTACAACGAGCCTTCCATCGCCGTAAACCCGAACCAGCCGTCGCAGGTCGTGGCGGCTTATCAGAACCAGGCGTCGGTGGCCTACTCGCAGGACGGCGGCACTTCCTGGAAAATCGCCAACGGCACCTCCGCCAAGGATTACAGGGTCTCCGGAGACGTCTCCATCACCTACGACAAGCACGGCGCGGCCATCCTCTGCTACATCGCCTTCGACAAGCTGGGTACCAGAAACTACTGGGCGCACGGCGCAACCCGCAACGGTATCTTCGTGCGCCGCTCGCTCGACGGCGGGGCCACCTGGGAGGCCGACGCGCGCACTGTCATCGCCTGGCCGACCAAGGCGGGCATTCCCTTTGAGGACAAGCCCTACATCGTGGCCGACAACACCAGCAGCAAATATGCCGGCAATCTCTACATCGGCTGGACGCAATGGCGCATTGACGAGTCGGTCATGCTGCTGTCGCGCTCCGCCGATGGCGGCCAGACCTGGTCGCAGCCCGTCGACATCAGCTCCCATCACGGACTGCCGCGCGACGACAACGGTGCGGTCGAAGGCTTCACCGGCGCGGTCGCGGCCGACGGCACTCTTTATGTCGTTTGGGCCGATAGCAACTCCATCGCCTTTACCTCATCGCGCGACGGCGGCAAGAGCTTTGCCAAGAGCCGCACCGTCATTCAAACCGCCCCACTCTATTTCGATGTTGCAGGACTAGACCGTGCCAACGGATTTCCGCAGATTGCCATCGATCCGCGCCACGGGCGCAAGGGCCGCCTGTATGTCACCTGGAGCGACTATCGCTACGGCGACATCGGCGTGTACTGCGCCACCTCCGACGACGGCGGCAAGTCCTGGAGCCAGGCGGTGCGCGTGAACTCGAATCCACCGCACGACGGTACCGACCAGTTCTTCCAGTGGCTGGCCGTAGATCCCGTGACCGGCGCCGCCAACGTCATCTTTTATGACCGCAGGCTCGATCCTAAGAACCAGAAGACCACCGTCACCCTCGCGCGCTCCACCGATGGCGGCCGCACCTTCACTAACTACGCTTGGACTCGCGCCGCCTTCGTCCCGCACCGGGACAATTTCCTTGGCGACTATATCGGCGTAGCCGCGCTGAACAATAAAGTCTATGGAGTCTGGGCCGAGATCGCCCCACCCAAGGAATCAACTGCCAAGGCACCAGCCCCGCCCAAGGAGCCGGCTGCCAAAGAGGCCGCCCCGCCCAAGGAAAAGGATGGGGCGCAACAGCCTCCGCTCGAACACCACCCCCAGACCATTGTGCGCGTGGGCGTGGCCGACTTCAGCGGCGCAGGCCTGTGAGCAGGCCTTGTGCGCTGGGGCTTCCCGCATGGCGGGACTCCCCTCGAATTGTCATCCCGACCGAGGACTTTAGTCCGAGCGGAGGGATCTGCGGTTGCGGGCAAATAAATGGGCGGCGGTGCCGGGTGCCCCGCGTCTCGCGCGGTTCGAGACCCGGGACTTCGTTCCCGGGTCACTGGGATAGTGTGCTCTCCCATGGAAGCGACAACTTTCTCGCGCGCATCGGTCGCACCTCCCGGGTCTCGAAAACCACGATACCCGCCGGCTCCGCTCAGGGCAG
>JBKQKT010000202.1:0-3450 GCA_052147365.1 Candidatus Korobacteraceae bacterium
CTTGGAGACGCTCCAGCGCGCTCGCAGGTTGCATCCCGATCTGAAAGTTGTGATGGTGGGGGCGGTTGACGACAGCCGCAGGGCAGCGCGGGCGGTCCGTATGGGCGCACTTGATTACTTGCCGGAGCCGTTTCATGAATCGGAATTGAATTCCGTACTCACGCAACACCTCCTGCCTCCGCCATGCGCGCCGCCCGAACATAGTGACGATTCCGAAGCCACCGTGGTCAATCTTTCCGAGGGGACGACCTTTGTCTGCGGAAGTTCGGCGATGAAGCTGATCCACGCGCAGGCGACCCTGATCGCGAAGTTCGACATGCCGGTCCTGATGCTGGGAGAGAGCGGAACGGGCAAGGAGGTTGTGGCGCTACTCATCCATCATCTGTCACCGCGTGCCAACTATCCATTTCTGAAGGTCAACTGTGCCGCTGTGCCGGCCGACCTGCTGGAGAGTGAGCTTTTCGGCTATGAGGCGGGTGCGTTTACTGGGGCCACAAAGTCCAAGCCGGGGAAGTTCGAACTGTGCGAGCAGGGTACGATCCTGCTGGATGAAATCGGCGAAATGCCGCCTGCCCTACAGGCAAAGTTGCTGCATTTTCTTCAGGACCATCGCTTTTCCCGCCTTGGCAGTCGAACTACAACCAAAGCCGATGTCCGCATTCTGGCGGCCACGAATGTCAGGGTCGAAGAAGCGCTGGCTTCGAAGATGCTGCGCGAAGACCTCTACTACCGGTTAAGCGGGTTTACTATTATGGTGCCTCCGCTGCGTGAACGGAAAAAGGAGATTCCTATCCTGCTTGAGCATTTCATGCAGCGCAATGCGGCCCAATTCTCCAGTCCGGCCCGCAAGATTAGTCCGAAGCTGATTCAGGCCTGTCTGAGTTACTCCTGGCCGGGCAACCTGCGTCAACTCGAAAACTTCGTAAGGCGCTACCTGGTGCTGGGCGATGAAGAATTGGCCATCTCGGAACTGCGGGTTAATCACCAAGGCAATGGGGAGACGCGAGAATCGACGACTACCCAACCCGATGCGGGCGGTTTGAAGTTCCTGGCCCGTGCCGTAAAGAAGGAGGCTGAAGCGGCAGCCATAGCAAGTGCTTTGGAGCAGACCAACTGGCATCGCCAAAAAGCGGCAGCCGCACTGAAGATCAGCTACAAGGCACTGCTCTACAAGATTAAGCAGTACGATCTGCACCCACCCGACAGCCAGTGACGACGCCCTGAATTGTCTGCGACATGCCTTTGAGGGCAGCTCAGTGCTGATGCTTTGTCAATGAGGGCGGGTTCTAACACACGAAGGACAACAATGGCGGCCACTGCGGCTGCGAATCGGTGACGGTCAATGCTGGCGAGACTGATGAGTCCGTTTAAGGAGTTCGGCTTTTTCGCCGGCCTGTTTTATTCGGTAGACCGGGGCCTTCAGCGGCTATCTCCGAACCTCCGGCTGTTTGTCTATGAACTCCTTGCCCAGCCGATACCAGACGTGCCGTTGCTTCCGCCCCGCCTGTCAAAAGGGTTGGAGATGCGCGAAATCAGAGCTGGCGACCCGGAGGTCGCTCGCATGCCGGCCCGGCCGGACATTAAGGAGTCGCGCTTCGAGCAAAATGCCATCTGCCTGGGCGCCTTCCAGAAAGGGCAGTTCATCGGGCACATCTGGTTCTGTTTCCATGCTTACGAAGAAGACGAAGTGCGGTGTACCTTCGTGTTGCCGGAAGGGAACCAGGCGGTCTTTGATTTCGATCTTTACGTCTTTCCGGAATACCGCATGGGGCTGGGTTTTGCCGGAATATGGAATGGCGCCAACGAATTTTTGCGCCGTCGCGGAGTAAAGTTATCGTACAGTCGGCTGACGCGCTTCAATCTTGCGTCCCGGCGGGCCCACCGGCAACTCGGCGCCCGGCGAGTGGGCCGCATGCTGGTCCTGCAGGTATGGCATGTGGAGTTCATGATTGCTACAGTTTCACCCTATGTGCATTTGTCACTTCAGGCGGGGAACCGTGTTCGGGTGAAGTTACGTCCCGAGGATGGTCTCCTCGATCAGCAACGCCGGCGCTTGGTGAGTTCGCTCGCCGGTTAAGCCAAACTCAAAGGGCGTGCCTGGGTTTATCTGGGGCGCCGCATCGTAAAGTTCAGACAGGCTCCAACTGGAGAAGCGGAAAGCACTGCATGACTGACTTAGAGATTCTCAGCGGCTACATTCGAAACGAGACAGGGTACGAAGGAGAACTTTCTCCTGATCTGGACTTATTGGAAAAACAGATACTGGATTCCTTCAGCATTGTGCAGTGGGCCATGTTCATCCAGGAGCGTTTCGGCATCGAGCTTGAAGCTGAAGAATTGGTACGCGATAATCTGTCGAGCCTGTCGAAGGTGATGGCATTAGTAAACAGCAAGAGGTCTGCCAGCGTGGGACAAGGCCAAATCCGGCCCTGATTCCAACGGGACTTCTGTCGGAGGATAAATTCTGGATTTCGTAGGTGGTCCCAGTCCCCGATCTCGCGAAAGATGACATCTTAGGAGAGGTTACATGTCCAGTTCGGTTACCCGGTTTCTGTGTGAGACGGCTGAACGCTTGCCGGATAAACTTGCCATTGTCTGCAGGACGAGATCGGCAACCTTTGCGCAACTTTATCAGGAAGCGCTGGCAACAGCGGAATGTCTGCATGAGATTGGCGTGGAGCCGGGCGATCGCGTCGGCATCTGCATGGAGAAGACCCTCGACCAGGTATCGGTCATCCTCGGTGTCCTCTTCGCCAACGCTGTCGTCGTTCCAATCCTGCCGCGGCTAAAGCAGCCCAATATCCAGCACATAATAGAGAACTCGGGTATGAGCGCTCTGGTCACCGACTCGGACCGGATGAACGAGGTGACTGGGTTTACGGACCGGACCAAGCTCATCATTGGCCACGGAGAAATTGATACCGACTGGCCCAACCTTCCCTACATGCGCCGGTTTATCCGGCCGCGGATGTTCTTCGACCGCATCGGCAACGACAATGCCGCTGTCATCTACTCTTCCGGTTCTACGGGACGGCCGAAGGGGATTTTAATCTCCCATCGAAATCTGGCGGACGGCACTGACATTGTCGCGGAATATCTGGGCACGAATGAACACGACCGGATCGGCTGTGTGCTGTCGTTCAACTTCGACTACGGCCTGAATCAGATCTGGCAAACGATTCGGAAGGGCGCCACCCTGTACCTGCATAACCTGGCGTTGCCCAATGATTTGTTTTCCATGCTGGCCGCGCAGAAAATCACGGCGCTCCCAGTCATGCCGGTGATCATCACCAAGATGTTCGACAAGCGGCTGAAGCTGGCCACAGCTTCTTATGATTTCTCCTCGCTACGCTATGTATGTACGACAGGCGGCCGGGTCTCGGACGTGATGCTGCGTGATCTGAAGACAACCTTCCCCAGCGCGAAGATTTACTCGATGTTCGGCCTGAC
>JBKQKT010000203.1:0-4951 GCA_052147365.1 Candidatus Korobacteraceae bacterium
GGCACGACTTCAGTCGTGCCGCAATTCGCTTCCCAAGAACCAGGGCTTCAGCCCCTGCGGGGCCCCAGCATCTGTGTCTTTGTGATGAATCGGAATGCGTGATTGTAGCAAAACCTGGATGGCCAGGGTTTCAGTTTGAATTCTAGTGTGACGAAGCACGCCGCGGCCGTACTCTCCGCACTTCTAACGAGGTCAACAATCATCTGTGCCGCAGGTCACTGACAAACGCCAGCTCAAAGGGTCAACATTGGTGCCAGCTTCGGCTGAAGGAGGTATTCCAATGGACTCTCGCAAATACATTCCTCTTTTCCTTATGCTGGTAGGAGTTATGGCTGCTGCATGCGTTGCTCAAACATGGGATGCCACGAAGGATTTTGGCCCGTCCAACCCCAATGGCTCCTGGAGCTACGGGTCAGGGGTTACGGGAACATCCTTCACTCTTTATCCGTTCTACAACACGGATTGCGCGGACTACTGGGGCGTAGAGGGCATTGTCTGTTGGACGGCGGAGCTTTATTATCATGATCCCTTGGTATCGTTCAACACGACCGGGGAATGGCTCGATTGGTCAACAATAGTTGGTCCACCAAACGTCCTGATTGTTCACCCTGCCCCCAATTGGGAGCCTGCAGATTCCATCGTGCAATGGAGGGCCCCGGCTGATGGAGCGTACAGGATCTCCGGATTCTTCGAGATACTCGATGCGGTTAGTCCAACCGGTATCATCGGATTGGTGTATCGCAACGGTACGCAGCTCTACCGCGGAGAACTCCTGGGTCCGCCGGCGCAGTATCCGGATACGCCCGGTGGCCGGGAGGATTTCTATTTCGCCAGCCTCTCCCTGAAGGCTGGCGATGTCATCTCCTTCGGCGTCAATAGTGACGGCAATTTCTATTACGATTCGACCGGCTTTAATGCAACCATCGTCACGCCTCCGAGCGCTCCGCCGTGCGCTGTTTGCTCGCAGCAAGGGGGGGCACAATAAGCCGCCAGCTCTCACAGCCTGGCGTTTTCAGGCGATAACAACTGCACGGTGAGTGGAACTCTGAGCGGGCTTAGTGTCTCACCATGGCAAGTCATTAGAACTAAGACGCTGCCCGCAGATCACGAGGTTTGACGCTGCATCATGCGTTACCTATGATGAAGTTTCCCGCAGTGATTTGGCGGCTCTCATGCGCATTGCCTACCTCGATTGCTTCTCCGGCATCAGCGGCGACATGTTTCTCGGGGCGCTGCTCGATGCGGGAGTTCCGTTCGAACTGCTCCAGAAGACCGTCGCCGATTTGAACATCGGGGCGTCGTTGGAGCTTTCGCGCGTGAGCCGGGCCGGCATCGCAGCCATCAAGCTCGATGTTGTCGTGGATGGCAAGAAGGACATGCCGCGCGAGGAATTCCGGGCTGATCATCACGGTCATAGCGAGTACAGCAGCCATTCAGAAACTGTGGAGCCGGAATTTCACGGAAACTCTGGGAAAGCCCACCTGCCAGCGGACCTGGGGCTAAAGCCCCCAAATATTGAAAGCGGCTGGGATGCTGGCCTAAAGGCCAGCTCTACCCTCCATGGCCGTAGCCTGACCGACATCCTGCACATCATCGAAACCTCGACGATCAGCGAAGGCGCGAAACAGACTGCGAGTGAAATCTTCCGCGCTCTGGGCGCGGCTGAAGCCAAGATTCACGATGTCGCCATCGCGGATGTTCACTTCCACGAAGTTGGCGCCGCCGATGCCATCGTTGACATTGTCTGCGCCGCTGTTGGCGCAAAAGCGCTCGGAGTCGAGCAGTTCATCGCTTCCCCGCTCAACGTGGGCGGTGGGACCGTCGCTTGCGCCCACGGCGTGTTGCCAGTGCCGGCGCCGGCCACACTCGAATTGCTGCAAGGCGCGCCAATTTATTCAGGCGACATTCAGAAGGAGCTGGTCACGCCCACCGGTGCAGCCATCGTCAAAGTGTTAGTCTCAAGTTTTGGATCGCGTCCTATGATGAGCACCGAAAAGATTGGCTACGGCGCCGGAGCCCGCAACTTTTCCGGGCAGGCCAATGTTTTGCGCCTGAGCATTGGCGAGACATTGGCCGCGACCGGCGCACATCAGGCCGAAGAGGAGATAGTGGTTCTGGAAGCGAACCTCGACGATCTGAACCCGCAGCTCATCGGCTACATCGTCGAGCTTGCGTTGGCTCAAGGTGCGCGCGATGTTTTTACTACCGCGGTGCAAATGAAGAAGAACCGGCCGGGCACGCTGCTTACGGTGCTGGCGCTTCCGCAGCACGAGGAAAAACTGCGCGCGATGCTGTTCCGCGAGAGCAGCACTTTGGGGGTTCGGACGCGACGGGAGAGGCGACACGCACTGCCACGCCATCACGAGGCCGTCATAACGCGCTGGGGCGAAGTGCGAATGAAGGTTGCCAGCCTGAACGCCACCGCATCGCAGTACGCTCCGGAGTATGAAGATTGCCGCCAAATTGCCGTCGAGCACCACGTTCCGCTGAAGACGGTGATGCAGGAAGCCATCCGCTTGTATCTGGACCGAAAGAATGGATAATCCCGGGAAGTTTTACATCACCACACCCATCTACTACGTCAACGCGCGGCCACATATCGGCCATACGTATACCACGGTGGTGTGCGACGCCGTCGCGCGCCGCCAGCGCATGATGGGCCTGGACACCTGGTTCCTTACCGGCACTGACGAGCATGGGCAGAAGATCGAGCGCTCGGCTGCGGCTGCCGGTTGTTCGCCGCGCGAGTTCGTGGACAAAATCGCCGGTGAGTTCCGCGCGCTGTGGGACCGCATGAAGATCACCTATGACGACTTCATCCGTACCACCGAGCCGCGGCACATGCGCGGTGTGCAGGCGCTGTTCATGCGACTGCAGGAGCGCGGCTATATCTACAAAGGCTCTTACAGTGGCCAATATTGCGTGTTTGATGAGCTATACGTGGACGCCGTCGGCCCCGGCGCTCCCTGCCCGGAGTGCGGCCGCCCGACGGAAACGGTCCACGAAGAAAACTACTTCTTCAAGCTGTCAGCGATGGAGGATCGGCTGCTGAAGTATTATGCCGAGCATCCCGAATTCATTCGGCCGGAGACGCGGCGCAACGAAGTGGTCGCTTTCGTGCGCAGCGGCCTGCGCGATCTCTCTGTCAGCCGCACCTCGTTCAAGTGGGGCATCCCCGTCCCTAACGATCCTCAACATGTGATTTACGTCTGGCTCGACGCGTTGGCCAACTACATGACGGCCATTGGCTTCGGCTCGGAGAATCCGAAGGACCAGGAAAAACTCCATCGCTACTGGCCGGCCGATGTGCACATGATTGGCAAGGAGATTGTGCGCTTTCACTGCGTTTACTGGCCTGCGTTTCTGCTGGCTGCCGATCTGCCGTTGCCGAAGTCAATCATCGCGCACGGCTGGCTGTTGTTTGAAGAAAGCAAGATGTCGAAGTCGCGCGGTAACATCGTGCGCAGCGAGACCGTCCTCGACACCCTCGGCGGCGATGCCCTGCGCTACTTCCTGCTGCGCGAAATCGTCTTCGGGCAGGACGGCTCTTTCAGCTTCGATGCGCTGGTGGCACGCTTCAACTCCGACCTGGCGAATGGGCTGGGCAACCTCGCCAGCCGCACGCTGTCGATGATCGCCCGCTACTTCGACGGCGAGGTGCCGTACCCCTCGCCCAGCGAGCGCACGCCGGCCGACGAAGCCATCGCCAAGCTGGGGGAGCAAACCATTGCCGATTTTCACGCTCAGTTTGGACAATTCCAGTTTTCGCGCGCCTTGGAAACTGCGTGGGCCCTGGTGGCTGCGGTCAACAAGTACATCGTGGAGAATGAGCCGTGGGCGGTCGCCGAGCGCGATGATCAGGATTCGCGCGCTCGCCTGGCGACTATTCTCTACACCTCGGCCGGGGCGCTGCGCATCGTGACTGCGCTCACGCACCCCGTCATTCCTGACGCCACGGCTCGCATCTGGACGCAGCTTGGTCTGGGCGAGATCGGACAGGTGGACCTGCGTAGCCTCGCCTGGGGACAACTGCAACTTGGCACCAAGCTCGGCCCAATTGAGGCGGTGTTCCCCCGTGCGGACAAGAGCACGATCGAAAGGATGCAGCAGATGGAACAGCAGCGCGCGGCAGACGCGAACCAGGAAGCGCTGCCTCCCAGTGCTCAGCCCGCCGGAACCGATGCCCAACCAGGACAACCTGTCACACAGGCGGCCGCAAGTCCGTCGCCCTCTGCGCCCGCCCCAGTGGCCGACAGCAAGATCACGATCGATGACTTCCTCAAGGTCGAGTTACGAGTGGGCGAGATCAAGGTTGCCGAAAAAGTGAAAGGCGCCGACAAGCTGCTGCGCATGGAAGTTGACATCGGCACGGAAGTCCGCCAGATCGTCGCCGGCATTGCGAAAGCATACGAGCCGGAAAAGTTGGTCGGACGCAAGGTCGTTATCGTTGCCAACCTTCAACCGCGCAAGCTGCGCGGGCTGGAATCGAACGGCATGATCGTGGCCGCATCGCTCGGTGATGACGGCCAGCCGGTGTTGGCAGGCTTTCTGGAGGATGTGCCAGTTGGGGCGAAGCTGAAGTAGGAGCACAGTTTCAAGTTTCAGGTTTCGAGTGGTGAAACTCAGCAGGGTATTCGAAAAGACGGAGACTGTTGGAGTGCCTATGTGCCGGAGCTTCCGGGACTGGGTGTCGCCGCAATTACAAAATCGGAAACCGCAAAGTTACTGCGTCAAGCGATCAAGCTGCACATAGAAGATCTCCGCGCGACTGCCAGGAAGGAACCTCGGTGGCGTCCAACTTGAAACTGGAAACTCGAAACTAACCACTGACCTCATGATGTTCACCGATTCCCACGCCCATCTCGATGGCAAGCGCTTCAATGCCGATCGCGCCGAGGTCCTGGCTCGTGCGAAAGCGGCAGGAGTCGCCACCATCCTTGCCATCGGCAAT
>JBKQKT010000204.1:0-5826 GCA_052147365.1 Candidatus Korobacteraceae bacterium
GTCTCAATTTGAAATACCACTCCCAACCCGTTACAGGCCTTTCGCAGCCAGGCACCTCACTCGGCCGGGCCGGCAAAGAGAATGAGATTTCCATCGGGATCCATGACAATGAAGGTTCTAGCGCCCCAAGGCTCCTTCTTCAGTGTTTGATGAAAGCGCACTCCTGTGGCCTGGTATCTCAAGAAAAGCTGTTTGATCTCATCTGTGGTAGCGACGGTGAGGGAAGCGGAGAGCAGATGCTCGCGCTCCCGAATATCGCCAATGAACACGGGTTCACCCACCACCCTCAATGCAAGCCGCGCATGGTCGCGAGTGACCTGTCCGTAGTATGGCGGATCGCCATAGATGAAATCGACTGCGAAGCCGAGCTTGCGGGTATAGAAATCACATGATGCATTGAGGTCGGCGACGAACAATTGAGCGGAGGTTGAACTGAGAATAGGGCGTGCTACAGGGTGTCCAACTTCATGGGTCATGGCCTGGTCTCCTGATTTGAGCGCCTGCCATCCCTTGAAACCCATCTGCCGAGCTACTAGCTCCTGTGCATCGGCGAGCTTGAAGTTCGCGTCCAGTATCTGCTCGTCGCTGAGGTGGCGAAACCGAGGTAATGCGGCCCTGATTTGGGGTGCGACCGGATAATACCGTTCACGGTGCCAACGCAGATATTGTTTGGCTTGCTTCCTGAGGTTTTCGATGTTCGGCATAGGCGCAGCTGTGTTTCTATGTAGGCGGGCGTTGCCCTTTCGCTATGCACCGATGCGCCCTACGCCGCATGAAAATAGTGCCTCTGCAGAATGCAGTTGTCAATAGATACGTCTCGTGATCGAAAGGGTCAATACAGTATCCGCGTTAACGATGCTCGCGACAGGCTCTCGTCCGCTGTGTTTGCGGTTCGAAATGGGAATCACGGGCGCTCTGTCACGACAGAGTGACAGCTTCTTGCACACCCGAGAGAAGAGAGTTTCACACTCATTTTCCGAGCCACACACGAATGTGTTCGCAAAGCCACTTAAATGTGTAGCGCAAGAGTTCGCTGGAGTGCCATCAGGTGGTGAGTTATCGTAGCTCGTTAGTTTAACAATAAGATGATTCCCAAAATGACTTCCATGGCGATAGTTTGGCACGCGTAAATGTCGCCGCGCAAAATCTAAGCCCAAAACGAATCCAGCTCTATTTTCTCTGCCGACTATCTGCGAATTCGATGTAGCTATAAACGTAGCTTGTTCCGTTTTAGTCAGGACAAGCCCGAAAGACTCATCTCAAGCTACCCACACATGTGACATCAAACCCCGCCGGGCGTGCCATCACTGTACTGGCATGTTGGTTGGAGGGTGCTGGCCGCGCAAATTCTATCTCAGCAACTGCATGCCTAAGGTTACAGATTGGTGACTCACATGCACTTCAGTCAACTTCAAGCAGCACGCGTAGAACTTGACGAGCGTGCGGGTAGTTCGGGAAAAGCCACTTCGTTATTTCGGGAAAGGAAGCTATGAAATTCGCCTTAACTTTACTGGCGTTGACGCTACTTATTTTTGCAATTCCTGCGTTCGCCGGCTCTGATCTGACGTTAATGGGTGTCAATGGGGCCGCGCAGGGCAACGTGTATGTTAATCCCTATTACGGGTCGCTCGACGGCGGTAACACACTCATCAATATCTACTGTGACGATCTGTCGCACGAAGTGAACATCGGCCAGACGTGGCCAGTCACTATCATCAACGGGGCAAATGCCAGCGGTGGGCGTTTTTACTCCTCCATCGGGCAAGTGGGCTACGACGAGCTGTTCTGGCTCGAAACCCAGTACACGCTGGCCAACAAGGCCAGTTGGGGAAACATCAGCCAAGCCGGCTGGGACATCACTTCTCCGGGAGCATTCACGGATCCGAGCGTGCTCGCATGGGTGAGCCAGGCTGAAGCGAATTATGGCAGCATCAACCCGGCTGACTTTATGATTTTCACGCCCACGGGCGCTGGACAGGAAATGACGGCAGATAACCCGGTCATTGAGCCCTCCACGATTTCCATACTGGCCGGCAGTGGCCTCGGAATCTTCGTGGTTGTGCGCAGGCGCAAGCTGGGCAGCGAGCTGTCGTAAAGCTGATCTGGGTCGTTGTCAGGAGCAAGAGCGCCGGCTACGGGCCATAAACCTGGGCCGGCGCGAGGTTTAGAGGGAACTTTTCCATAAGCGACCTTCTCGATAGGTAGCAGAGGTGGCACTCGTCAACGTACGCGTCACCCAATTTCAGTCCAAACTTTTCCACCAGCAGCGCCGGGCCGCCTTCGGCGAGCGGCCCAATGATGGGGTGCTCGCCGGCCTCGTAGTCGCTCCAGAGTTGGGATAGCGGGGTATCCCACATATTGCCAATGCTCAACCCCTGGCAAACATGCACATTCCCATAGGCGTCCACATGTACGCGCTCCGGGTCGGCAAGCTCCTCGTGAGGGCAGGTGGTTAGCTCCTGCCAGGGCCGCAGCGGCAGACCGGCAGTAAGCTTCTCCGCGGCCCTCCCTTTGAAGAGAACGCCGCCGCCGGTGACCGGCTGGCCTTTGTTGCCGCCCGCATCCAGCGCCTGCGAAACCGTTGGCGGCGCAATGCAAATCCGGGCGCAAGGAAGGCCCATCTTCTGTGCCGCGCGGTAGGCGATGGCGCCGGGACTCCGCTCGCCTTTGCCGCTGTGGAACTCATCATCGCTCACGCTGAAGTCAGAGATTCCCAGCTCGAGCAGGGGACGCAGCCACTGCTCGGCATCCTCCTCGGAGGTCGCCCAGTAGCCGTTGGTGACGATGCCGGCCTGCAAACCCGCTTCGCGCACCATTCGCAATCCTTCCAGCAGGACCGCGTAGAAGAGGAACGGCTCGCCGCCTTCGAAGTAAACGGTATCGACGGTTCCAATCTGCTTGATCTCGCGCACCAGTTCGCGAAGCTGGCGCAGGGTGAAGGTGCCCTCGCACCGCGGCCCACAGTGCAGAAAACAATGATCACACTCGCCGGTGCATTGGTAGGTAAGCAGGACGTGGATTCCGGTCAGCATGAGAGGCGTCCTTTCTCGCGGGCGGAGAGAGATGCTCTGGATACACACCCATGGTTCTACAGCGCGCAGGGTTTGTCAGTGACGTGTGTACACGGCGGCAGGTTACGGAAGGGGGGGATTCAACTCCTTTGGCCCGGCAGCCGATGAAATGCATTAGAATGTTACAGAGTCCGGGCGGGGTTGCGCGGCTATCGTGGACGAGTCCAATTCGACCGGGTCAGGCGATGACGCACCTTCCCACGATGACCATCCTCCTGCCAGACCGGAGCGCAAGTTGGGCGCCGCGCCGGTTCGCAAGCCGAGGGACAACTCTTCAGGTGAGAGATACCCTCTAACCGACGCGCCCGAATTCTCTATGGCATCTCCGGAATTTCTTACGCAGCCGCCGTCCGACGTTCTGCGTCAGGCCATCCTGCGCCACGTCCGCTACACCCTCGTGCGTCCCATGTCGGAGCTGAAACCGGCCGATTATCTGAAGCCGGTGTCGCTGGCCATCCGCGATCGCATCGTGGACCGCATGCTGGAGACCGAGTCGCGCTATCGCCACAAGGATTCCAAGCGGCTGTATTACATCTCGATGGAATGGCTGATGGGCCGCCTGCTCGGCAATAACCTGTCGAACCTGCGTCTGGAGGAGCTGTGCCGCGAGGTGATGGCCAGCTTCGGCGTCAGCCTCGACGATGTGATGGAAAGCGAGATCGATGCCGGACTGGGTAACGGCGGCCTGGGGCGTCTGGCGGCGTGCTACCAGGAGTCCATGGCCACGTTGGGAATGCCGGGCTTTGGCTACGGCATCGACTACGAGTTCGGCCTGTTCAAACAGGAGATCGTCAACGGCTTCCAGCGTGAGAAGCCCGACCGCTGGAAAGCTAACGGCACGCCTTTCCAGATTGAGCATCCGGAAGAAGCCGTAAACATCCCCATGTACGGCCGCGTGGAGACGCATTACGACTCCGATGGCAATGCGGTCCACACCTGGGTCAACCCCAAAATCATCGTTGGCATGCCGACCGACATGCCGGTCGTGGGCTACCTTGGCCAGACGGTCAATTGGCTGCGCCTGTTTACGGCACGCGCCTCGGAAGACTTCGACATCGAGATCTTCAACCGCGGCGATTACATTCGCGCCGTCGAGCAGAAGCTCGCCTCGGAGAACATTACCCGCGTGCTCTATCCCTCCGACTCGGTGATGAGCGGTAAGGAACTGCGCCTGGTGCAGGAGTACTTCCTGGTGGCCTGTTCCATCGGCGACCTGATGCGCCGCTTCACGCAGACTCACACCAACATGGAGTTGCTGCCCTCCAAGGTCGCCATCCAGATGAACGACACCCATCCCAGCCTGGCCGTTGCTGAATTAATGCGCGTGCTGACCGACGTGCATAGCGTGCCCTGGGAGAACGCGTGGGAGCTTACTCAGCAGACGCTGGGCTACACCAATCACACGCTATTGCCGGAAGCGCTGGAGAAGTGGTCGGTACCGCTCATGGAGCGAGTGCTGCCGCGCCACATGCAGATTATCTACTCCATCAACGAGAAGTTTCTGGACGCGGCGCAGACCAGTTTCAACCTCGACGAGGAAGCTCGGCGCAAGGTGTCGATTATCGAAGAGGGTTATGAGAAGCAGGTGCGCATGGCCCACCTGTGCATTGTCGGCAGCCACTCGGTGAACGGCGTCTCCAAGTTGCACACCGAGCTGCTCAAGTCCTCCTTAGTGCCTGAGTTTGCAAAGATTTGGCCGGATAAGTTCAACAACAAGACGAACGGCGTGGCGCCCCGCCGCTGGCTGGTGCTGGCCAATCCGGGCCTGACGGACCTTATCAGCCGCACCCTCGACGAAAACAAGTGGATTACCGACTTGAACCGCCTGCGCGACCTGGAGCGTTTCATTGAGGACCCGGACTTTCGCGAGTCATTCAAGGAAGTGAAGCGGCAGAACAAGCTGAAGCTGGCCGGCGTCATCCAGGACCTGATCGGCGTGTCGGTGGATCCCGACTCGATATTCGACGTGCAGGTCAAGCGCATCCATGAGTACAAGCGGCAACTGCTGAACGTGATGCGCATCATCCGTGACTACCTCGGCATTGTGGGGCGCGGCGAAATGCCGGCGGCGGCGCGCACCTATATCTTCGCCGGCAAGGCGGCGCCTGGATACTGGGCTGCCAAGCAGATCATCAAGCTCATCCACAGTGTGGCCGAGGTGGTGAACAACGATGAGCGGGTGAAGGACTTAATCAAGGTTGCTTTTCTGCCTGACTATCGCGTGTCGCTGGCGCAGCTCATCATGCCGGCCGCCGACTTGAGCGAGCAGATTTCCATGGCGGGCATGGAGGCCTCCGGAACCGGCAACATGAAGCTGGCGATGAATGGCGCGCTCACCATCGGGACCTACGATGGCGCCAATATCGAGATTGCCGAAGAGGTGGGCGAGGACAACATCTACATCTTCGGGCTGCGCGCGGAAGAGATTCACGAGATGCAGCAGAAGGGCCTGTACAATCCGCAAGAGCGTTACGAAAAAGACCCGTCAGTGCACGAGGTGATGGACGCGCTGGCTTCCGACCGCTTCTGCCCCAACGAGCACGGGCTGTTCCGCTGGGTCTTCGATGAACTGGTGCATCGCGGCGACCGCTACTACCACATCGCTGATTTTCCCGCCTATGTGGAAACCCAGGCCGTGATTGATGGGGAATACCTCGACGAAGATGTATGGTGGCGCTAGGCCATCCTGAACGTCGCCCGTATCGGAAAGTTTTCCGGTGACCGCGCAGTGACGGAATACGCGCGCGACATCTGG
>JBKQKT010000205.1:0-3623 GCA_052147365.1 Candidatus Korobacteraceae bacterium
TTGAATCGGCTTACGAAGGAGGAAACGCCGCTTACGTTCTTCACCCTACTGGCTTGTTATTTCTACTGTCGCGCCCAACAGGCAGATGTGGGGACCGCGCGGCGATGGTACGACCTGAGCGCAATTAGCTTTGGCCTGAGTCTTGCCTCGCAGTACATTCTTCACCTTTTTGGCTTGAATGCACTTGCCTGGTTTCTTGCCGGAAGAATGGGGCTGACTCGCCAGCCGTCTCAATTCAGCTACAAACGGTTTTTCCTCGTGATGTTCCTCACCTTTGTTGTGGTCAACCCGGTCATTCTCTCTCCGGCCAACTTCAATGCCATCGTGCATTGGCTCCATCATGACGGGGTCAAGCACAGTGGCTACGATTTCGACGGCAGGCTATATATGAACTTCCCCTCGCGTCTGCTTGCGGGAGTGCCGTGGTTCTACTATCTCTGGCTCGTGCTGGTAAAGACACCGATTCCGATCCTCATGGCCGTCATTGTTGGCTCCGCCCTGCTCTTGCGAGATCGCCGGACACTCGCATCGTGCTTTTTTCTATCGCTGGGGGTGGTTCAATTAGTCGGGCTGTCTGTCAGCGGAGCCAAATGGATCCGATATTCACTTCCGCTCCTGCCCTTCCTCTACCTGGCAGGCGGATATGCAGTTCAGCAAACACTGAAGGCGGCGAAAGGGAAAGCCCTATCCCAGGCCCTTGTGGGTCTTGCAGCCATCATTTTGCTTGGATGGCCGCTCCTTGAATTGCAGTCTTGGGCGCCCTACTATTCGTTCTACCTGAACTTAATTGGCGGAGAGAAACAGAACATCGCACGGTACTTTGCAATGGATGAAGTGTCCGAGTTTGACACGCGCGAGGTAGCGCAAAAGGTGTGTCCCTTCGCGCCCCCTGCGGCGACGGTAGCAACCGCAAGACCAATGACCATGGCCTATTACCTGCGTGCCTGCGGGCGCGCGGACCTTCGGATTGTGCCGCTTTACGACACACATTATACACCGCGTGACGGAGATCTGATCGTGCTTGAGCCTTCGCGCCGTTTCTTTGAGACGCAGAGATTTTTCGATGCTTTGGGAAACTCTGGGATGCCCCACAGTGAAATCCGTGTCGGGCCGGTTTTGGCGAGCACGATTTATCTCTTCGACCCCTCAGCGCCAGGACAAAAAAGCGGTAAGGAAGAGTTGACGCTAACTCAGCTGCGGGGTGCATCACCTCGGTTCGAGAACGATGCTCAAGAAACCGCATCGACAAAGACGAGCAGGGTTGGATTCTCAGATTTTACCAGGAGACTCATACAATGACTCCGCTTTACCACGCGAGGAAACACGCGAGGAAATCTGATGGACGTTGGTTTGTGCGTGCATTCGCTTTATTGATTGTCGGATTATCGATGATTGGCGTCTCGGCCGTTGCACAGCAGCCAAAAGTATCTGCGCCTCTGAGCGCTGATGAGGTAATGGAACGTGTCGTACAGATGAACGAATTGCGCGCCAAGGCGCTGGAGAGCTACTCGAGCGTCCGCAAGTATCATCTGGAGTGCCACTGTGTGTCACATAAGAAGGCCGACATGGTGGTACGCACGGACTACCATGCACCGAATAAAAAAGAATTTACGATCTTGTCAGAGAGTGGTTCTGGCACGGTGCGGGACCGTGTGTTCAAGAAACTCATGGAGGCGGAACAGGAGTCGATGCGGGATGAGAATCAGCAGCGGTCGGCGATCACACCCGCGAACTACACATTTCAGATGTTCGATTATCAGAAGACCGATACGGACGAATTCTATGTGCTCGATGCGCAGCCGCGAAGCAAGAACAAGTTCCTGTTTCGAGGCCACATTTGGGTGAATGCAACAGACTTCGCGATCACTCGAGTCGAGGGCGAGCCGGCTGTCAACCCTTCCTGGTGGACTGTCAAAACCGACTTCAAACGTCGCTACCAGAAAATCGATAACTTCTGGTTACCGGAATCGAACGAGAGCGAAACGAAGGTGCGCGTTCTGGGCAAAGCGGTTCTAAGCATTGAATATCGCGATTACCAGATCACGCAGGCTGGAGGCACTACAGCAGCGTCGCCCCAAAGCGAAGCACTAGCTACAGTAGGCAAAAAGTTTTAATCATGTTGGTTCTTGAAAGCGGAGCAGCCGCATAGCGCGGAGCAGCGAGTAAACCACGGCGGTGCAGACGAGTCCGGTGACTGCGCCCAATGGCAATAGACCCTTTTCAAAGTTCTTATTCCGATCACCCCATAACGCCGTGTACATGAGATCGGCGACAATGGGAACCGCAGCTCCGAGCATTAGGCCCAAGACGGTTACTTGCAGAAGTAGGTCTTTCGCAGATCTAAGTCTCGCACTCCGGAACTGGATTACAAGGGCGCCCAAGCCCCCGAGCACGAATGCGCCGGGACCAACGAGCGACACTGCAACAGGCAGGACCCGAGGCAAAACTGAGAGGGCCGAAACGACGCCTCGCCCCGAATACTCATGCTCATGCACCATCTCAGAAGCGAGAATTGCAATCGTACCCAGCACAGGCCCCAGCAAGGCACAGACAAAGGCACCCGTCAGGGCTGCCTTCACTCTACTCGGATTGTGCTGGTTGGGCATTCACAGGAATGGTAAGCCCTAGCACTAACGTTGCGGAACGTAACTCATGTAATCAGGCGCACAAGCCTGCACCGCTTCTTCCCCGTCTCAGCATCCACTGCGCTCCAACCCTGGCATCTTGGTTATGCCCTTTTGAAGGCACTGACCTCATGTGGGCACACGCAGCGCGATTTGAATGGTCTATATCCTTCGCCGACAAGAAGTTGCACTTGGCCCTGAAAATGCTTTTATCCAATGCGTTATGGCGACCTGTGACCATCCTTCCGACTTAGTTCATCGCATTGCATACCCGTCTTTCGGCCGACCAACGTGGCGAATTGATTCGCGGGTTGAAGCATTGCCGGCAGAAAAGGAAAAACAGCTTCCCGTTTGCCCGAACCTACAAGGAAAAGAAGCTGGCGACATTTTTTATTTCATCGAACGGCGACCGAGAAATCCCTTTGCGACGTCTGGATCGCTGGCGCTCCTGTCGCTGCTCCTGCTCGCATTCATTGTCATTCCTCTATATCACACGGAACCTCTCCCCAAGATGCAGACGCTGACGATGTTATATCTGCTGCCGCCGCCAGCGGCGGGTAGTAATGCCACCAAGCTTCGAGTGCCGAAGCTCACGTCTACATACACCCCGACAAGCATCCCCATTCCCACTCCAGTGCATAAGACGGAGAAAGCGCCGCCACCTCCAGGCGGCACAACGAATGGAGTGACCGGCGGAGTTCCCGGTGGAATGGTCGGCGGCGTTCCTGGCGGAGCGTTGAGCGAAATGCTGAATAGCGCGCCCAGCGTTCCAGTCCTTGCGAAATCGCCGGTGCCAGCGCCGGTCAAGAGAATGCGCATCGCTTCCCGGGTGGCGGAGGCGAACCTCATCCACGACGTTCCGCCGCAGTATCCGCCGGAGGCTGGCCGGGCACGTATTGAAGGGACGGTCGTGCTGCTGGCCATGATCGGCACGGATGGCAGCGTGAAGGATGTACGAATCGAGAGCGGTTTACCAATACTCGCGCAGGCCGCTATCGA
>JBKQKT010000206.1:0-2769 GCA_052147365.1 Candidatus Korobacteraceae bacterium
CCTTCGTCCTTCTTGAACTCGTCGATCAGCCAGTCAACGATGCGCTGGTCAATGTTGTCGCCGCCAAGGTGGGTGTCACCATTGGTGGACTTCACTTCGATAACGCCTTCGCCCACCTCCAGGATCGAGATGTCGAAGGTTCCACCACCGAAGTCGTATACGGCGATAGTTTCGTCCTTCTTCTTGTCGAGTCCGTAGGCCAGCGCGGCGGCCGTCGGCTCATTGATGATGCGCTTTACCTCGAGGCCGGCAATCTGGCCAGCGTCCTTGGTGGCCTGGCGCTGTGCATCATTGAAATACGCCGGGACAGTGATGACCGCGTCCTTTACTGTCTCGCCAAGGTAATCCTCAGCAGCTTTCTTCAGCTTCTGGAGAATGAACGCAGAGATCTGCGGCGGAGTGTATTCCTTGCCCTGCGCAAGCACGGCAACGTGATCGCCCGATTGCACCACCTTGTACGGCACCATCTTCATCTCTTCATTGACCTCGTCGTAACGGCGGCCCATGAACCGCTTGATGGAGTAAATGGTGTTTTCTGGATTTGTAATGGCCTGGCGCTTGGCAACCTGTCCCACGAGCCGCTCGCCATTCTTGGTGAAAGCGACGACCGATGGCGTCGTCCGCCCGCCTTCTTCGTTGGGGATGACTTTGGGCTCGCCGCCTTCCATGACGGCGACTACCGAGTTGGTCGTACCCAAGTCAATTCCGATAATCTTTCCCATGCAGCACCTTCCTAAGAGAAACTATCAGTCCGTAAGTCACTGATAATAAATGAATTTCACTCCAAGTCTAGTCCTTATAACAGAACAACTATAGAACTTGAGTGAGTTATTGTCAATGATATAGATGTGGTTGGGAACGAGGGAGTTGCAGGATTTTAAGACTAACGGGAAGCTGGATCGGGAGGCCAATTCATTGCTTCAGCTGCACCAGTTCTGTCGTGTGCTTGAGTTGGCCGCAGGCGGCGTAGATGTCCCGCCCACGCGGACGGCGGACGAACGTTGGAATCCCTGCTCGGACGAGCACGCCTTGGAATGCCGAGACTCGATCGTCAGTCGGCGTGGAGAAGGGAATCTCCGGGCCGGGATTCAGGGCAATCAGATTTACCTTGGCGCGCAGCCCACGGATAAGCTCGACCATCTCGCGGGCGTGCTGCGCATCGTCGTTCACGCCGCCGAGCAGGACATATTCGAAGGTGAGCCGCTCGCGATTGCGGAGCGGAAACTCGCGCAGCGTGCCCATCAGCTTTTCGATCGTCCATTTCTTAGTGATCGGCATGACCTCGGTGCGCAGGGCCTCATTTGTTGCGTTGAGCGATACGGCTAGCTTGGGCCTCACCGGCTCGGCGCCGAAGTCGGAGATGCGCGGCACAATCCCCGAGGTCGAAACCGTCATACGCGACTCGGGAATGCCAACCGCCTCGACCAGCAGCCGCACCGCCTGCATAAAGTTGTCGTAGTTCAGGAATGGCTCGCCCTGGCCCATGAAGACCAGGTTCACGCGGTCACGCTCCAACTCGACGTTCTGGTCGTTGAGAACTGCGAGTATCTGCCCAACGATTTCGCCAGCGACCAAGTTGCGCTTCAGCCCTAGCAATGCGGTCATGCAGAACGTACACTCGACGGCACAGCCCACCTGGCTAGAGACGCAGATTGTGGCGCGCTGCCAGCGAGAGCGAGGTGAAGGGGCTTTGCGAGATCTTTCCGATATAGGGGTCTTTCGACTCGCCGGCGAAGGGCCAGCACGCTCAGGATGACACGACGTAGCACCTTCGCTTGGGGTGACAGCATCGAGAGAGTTCAGCTCGCGCAGCTCAGCGTCGCCATCTTCTGAGCCGTCACCGGCTTCGCCGCCGTCGCCTTCGGGCATCCATACGGTCTCGACGCTTTGGCCGTCGGAGAACGCCAGCAGATATCGGATGGTCCCATCGGCTGAGACAAACTTCTTCTCGATCTGGGGCAAACCAACCGCGTAACCGGAGTCGGTTAGCTGCTGACGAAAGGCCAAAGGCAGCGTCGTGAATTGTTCCAACCTCGGCCACCTTTGCCGGTACAGACCGTCCAATAATTGTCGCGCACGGTACGAAGCCGTGCCTAATCCCTCAATCATCTCTGTAAGCTGTTGAAGGGAAAGACCCAATAGTTCGGTATGTTGCGCTGGGCTCATGCATCCAATATGCTGACTGGTTAGATTCCTGTGCGCCCGACGACGCTGCGGGCGAATTATCAGCTGCGCGCATATTTTATCCCGTCATCGGGCCGAGCCAACGGGTAGAAGCATTATCGGGCCACTCGAACGGAAGCGGGCTGCCGTCTCATTTCAGCAGCAGTCAGTACTTTATGGTTGAAGAATTACGCAACATCCAGCGAGAGGTTTTGCCCAACGGGCTCACCATCCTGACCGAGCAGATGGATCACATCCGCTCCGTGTCCATGGGGATTTGGGTGAAGTCCGGCTCGCGCCACGAAGATCCCCACGTCAACGGCATCTCGCACTTTGTCGAGCACATGGTCTTCAAGGGCACGACCAGTCGGTCGGCCGAAGACATCGCTCGGCAGGTGGACTCCATCGGCGGCAACATGGACGCTTTTACGGGCAAGGAGACCATCTGCTTCAACGTCAAGGTCTTGGACGAGCACCTTCCGATCGCGGTGGACGTCTTGAGCGATATGGTCTTGCATCCGGTCTTCGATGTGAAGGAGATCACGCGCGAGCGCGGCGTCATCCTGGAAGAGATCAAGATGGACGAAGACAACCCTGACTACCTCG
>JBKQKT010000207.1:0-10526 GCA_052147365.1 Candidatus Korobacteraceae bacterium
CATCAACGTAAATCCCGACAGTTGCACTGCGGGATCGAATCACACGACATGTTCATAGGAGAAACAATATGACGACGAAGTCTGTAACGCCGGTGATTCTTAGCACCCGGCAGCGGTTCGAAGTTGCGAAGCTTGTGAAGAAAGGGGGAGGCACCCCCTGGATCCTTTTCATGATTTCCCTGCAGACAGGTCTCCGCAAGATGGAGTTGCAGAACCTGCTTTGGGACGATTTGGATCTGGAGAACCAGAGTCTGCGGGTTTTCAGAGCAAAGACGGGAGCCGTTTACGTCGCTCCGATTAGCGAAATGCTTTGCAAGGCCTTGAAGGAACACAAGGCTGGAACTCAGAGCACATTTGTTTTCGGTCCGCGGCGGGAGAAAGTACTGGACAAAGCGCTTCGTTCATGGCGGGAAGCCGCGCGCGTGGCACGTGTGCCGAGGTTTCGCTTCCAAGACATGCGGCACATGTGTGCACAGCGGCTGATCTTCCTCGTCGCTCAGGTTTGTCGTCGCATCCTCCAGTGTCGTTAAGTCGGGAAGGGACATCAATGATCAGCAAGACTTCTGTTGACTGGACCACGGATTTTCTGGCCTATCTTCAACTGAAAGGCCGGAGCCCGGAAACCGTCAAAACCTATGGTTTCGATCTGCGGCGCTTCTGCGGTTTTCTGTCGCAGAACGCGCTGGAGGTCGAGGCAGTCACACCTCCGCACATCCAACGGTTCGCCGCGTCCCTGACTGTTGAAGATAGTAAAAGCGGTAAGAAGCGCGGCCCAGCCACAATCGGAAAGTGTCTCTCTGCTGTTTCCAGCTTCTACGAGTACCTGCGCGCCATGTCGGAAGGAACCATCAACAATCCTGTGCGGGCGGTCGCTAGGCCCAAGCGCCCGCGCTACGGTTCGAAACCGATCGAACCGGCGTCGTTGGAAGCCCTCATGTCCGGCATCACGAATGTTCGCGACCGGGCAATCTTGCGCTTGTTTCTCGCGTCGGGCCTGCGCCTGGCAGAACTGCAAAACCTGAACAGGGACTCCATCCAGGTTGAGCGCGTGGAGAAAATGGGACAAGAGCGGGTCTTGGGCTTCGGGTCGACTATTGGGAAAGGAAATAAGCAGCGGGTTTTTCTGGTCGATATTGCGACGGTGGAAGTGGTTGGCGCCTACCTCGAGACCAGACAGGATGACAATCCAGCTCTATTTGTTTCGAACCGGAACCTGCGCCTCAGCCGGCGGAGCATCGAAGACATTTTGCATCGCTGGTGTAAACGAGCAGGCATTCCACGCGCCCGGGTGCACGCGCTTCGTCATTCCTACGCCAATCGGTTGGCGAACAGTGGTATCTCATCGGTGGTCCTTCAAACGTTGATGGGCCATGCCAGTCCGACAACAACCCAGATTTACTTCCGCATTGAGCGCGCGAGATTAGCAACGGAATATTTCGCGGCACTCGAAACTTCTCAATTCTGAGAGATCAGACGATGACTTTGGCCTTTGACAACCTGCTGTCGCCCGACGAGTTGGCCAACGGCCTGGGACTCTCAACGGCCACCCTGGCTGACTGGCGGTGCCAGAAACGCGGGCCTCGTTATCTAAAGGCGGGACGGAAAGTATGGTACCCCAAGAATTTCGTTGATCAATGGCTAGAAGAGCAAATTCAGGAGACCAATAATAATGTCCATACGAAACCGAGGCGGGAAGTGGCACTTTCGCTTCAAGCTGGACGGCCGGGAATACGCAGAAACCACCGGCTTGGCCGCCACCAAATCAAACATGATCAAAGCCCAGCAACTGGAGATCGAGTACCGGCAAGCCCTGCTGGAGGGCCGGCGACCCAGCCACCGGATCTCAGTCCGGGAATTCAATGATGCCGCAACAGAGTTCGTGGAATGGACAAAGGTCGAATACCGTGAGCATCCGAACAGCTCTAAGCGGATCGCAACCAGCTTTGCCAGTGTCAAGGAATTCTTCGGGCGCGAACCCGTAAGTCTGATTGATGAGGCGCGGGTCGAGTCCTACAAAACTTGGCGGGTCAAGGAGCACAAGGTTCGGGACATTACGGTGCGCCACGATCTGCACGCGCTATCCACTTTCTTCCACTATGCGATCAAACAGCGCTGGACGCGCGACAACCCTATCCGCGGCGTGAGCATGCCATCGGATGCTGACGCCGTCCGGATGCATATCCTGACAACAAAAGAAGAAAAGACCTACTTCATTCGCGCGGCCAAATACCAGGATCTCTACGATGCTGGGCGGCTCCTGCTCAATCAAGGGATGCGTCCTGATGAACTGACCGGTCTCCTAAAAACTGATGTCGATCTTGAACGTGGACAGATTCGGATCCAGCGGGGAAAATCGGCCGCCGCGCGCCGGATTCTCGATCTGACGGCTGAAAGCCGGTCAATACTGGCCAGACGAATGACTGGGAATTCTCCATGGATTTTCCCATCGAAAAGAAAGCCGGGACAGCACATCACACGGTTAAACAGCGCGCATGATCGTCTTTGTGCCATCGCGCTTAAGTCCGGGATCGCGATCAATTGGGTGATTTATGATTTTCGGCACACTTTTGCCACCCGCATGGCCCAGGCGGGAGTTGATCTGGCGACGCTGGCGGCCATCCTGGGTCACAATTCGATCCGGATCGTCCAGAAATACGTGCATCCGACGGCAGAGCATAAGCGGGCTGCAATGGCACGCTACGAACTGGCGATAAAAACGGCAGAAAACAAGAAGATCGCGAGACGGCCGGCGAAATCCAATTAAAAATTGTATCAAGCAGTGCATCGGAAAGCACATTCTCGCGCGCGCAATAGCAATCGTTCGATAGATGCCTTTTCGGGGCGCTTCGCTTCATCTTACCGACGGGCATGGGTTAGTCGATGAAATGCGGGGTTAAGAGATAGCACACTTTGAAACGACACATGAACATTAACTAAGTAGTAATATTTCGGGAGATTTCACGCGTAATGAAACGTGCTGGTGCGACTGGCGCGTCGCGTGAAGCTCGTCAATTAAGCTTGAAAGTCGACTGATTTGAACTGTTTATGTAGTCGTCGAAGTCTCGGAAAAGCGTTTGCCCACACTCTACAGCACTGCTCGCATTGCATAGAGTCGATCTAATAGAGTGCCCGTCAACTGACAGATGACAATTCTTCTCGCCATAGCACTTGGCCAATCCGTAGCTCGTTGCGACGCCGATAATGTCATTGCGTTCCGCACAATTCATGTAGATCGACAGTACGATGCCCATACGACCGTCATCATCCAAAGTGCGAACCAAGCGGTATTTCGGCGAGCTCCTAATTACGTCCTTCAGGGACAAAACCACCACCGAAGAAGCAGTGGAGCCACATGCAGAGTGGACAAATACGGACTTTGGGCTTTCCGCCGCGCTCGCGCACAAGGGAGCAAGCGTGAACAGCAAAATTAGGATTAGGCGCTCCATAATCTTCTGTCCCAATACCGATTTCCGCAGAAAACCAATTAGCATACTTGACCCCGATTCATAGAAATGCCGTCGATCCTCACCGCCATAACCACGCCGGCTGAAATGTTTGGGAAGTACCCGAAAAAAGACTGTGCGTCCTCCACCTTCACTTTGGCAATTCTCATACGTCCAAAATCTAGGATAGGTTTGCGCCACATAGTCTAGAGCCTTCGAGACAGTCACGTTGTCTAATTGATCTGCGAGAATCCGTTCATGGAATGATACGACAAGTTAGTTGTGAACCGCTTCCCTTTTCTGTCACAGGTGAAACTAGTCTTGAAGCTATCCTTCGACAAACACACCATGGCCTATGTCCCGCAGGTAGAAGAAATGGAAATATACGCTGCGGCTCTTCTTTTTACTTCCTGGGCAATTCTCATAAACCCAAATGCCCGGGAACGTCTTAAGAATCCGGTCCAACGCTTCAGAGAGGGTTACGTCATCCAGAGATCCCGAAATGTGTGGATACTCGGGTGGCCACGGCCCAAAAAGATTGCCGGGTACTGCTTCGGTACCAGTTGGCCGTTCGATGTCATGAGCCCTCATAAAATCCACTATTTCTGGTGCCTGTAAAACGCCACGCAAAGCGTCATTTGGAGTGTACATTCCGTCGCTTTGCGCCGAAGTACCACGACCCTCAAAGGAGACGTGACGAATCTTGACATTTAGAATATCCGAGGGGACACCGCGTTCAATCATTCGGATTGTCCCATCAGAGTCCTGCGTTATCTGCATCGCCGGATCATCTGCGAGGACTTCGCGTAATGCTTGGAGAGCAGATGCTCGGTCTGTTGCAGAGACTCGGAGTTTTGGTAGATCTGGGGGATATGACACAGTGCAGCTTCCCCAAAGTACGACAGATCCAGAAACCCTGGCCGTGTCCAGAATTTCGAGGATGGGCAGAAGCGACGCCTTACCACTGACGACCTGTGCATGCCCCAAAGATCCCACTAGTGTGCAGACAATGAAAGCGACTATGAACAGACGACGCAGCATAAAAATGAATCCCCTTAAAGGGCTTATTCGCAGGGCACTAGTTCTCGACGATAGCAACTCCAGTCACTAATAGGGAGTTAGGGTGTGATTATTGTCGGACTTCCGGAGACCAAAGTGCCGTTTTGGTAAACCGAAGTTTGCATAATTACAGTGCTTAAATTCATCATTGCCCCCATATAGCTTACGGAAAACGTTTGCTGAACCTGATTGTAGGAGAATCCACGAGGATCACCAAACCCAATATAGTCCACAGGGGATCCGCCTTGCCATGGCTCACCTGCGGTAGTGGGGTTGTCTAAACCGATCCATTGCATCTCATGTACTTCCTCATATACCTGGTCGACTCCAACAACAGGATTTCCGAGAATATCAACAACTTGCTCCTGCCACATATTTGCAACAACGAAGCTCCCGTTACCCCAGGGACCGCTATATTGACCCAGCAGACCCACTATCTGCATGCTGGCGGGCTCTCCAGGCAGGAGGGGCATTCCGAATAGGTCGACAGGGATATCAGCTGGGTCTGAGCCATCGGCCGGGCCACCAATAATGGAATTACCGGTAATGGAATTACCGGGATTCGAATCGAGAGCATTCGGATCGAAACCTAAATCGACATCTGGTTCAGAATCTGCGACTACAGTAGATCCATCAGATCCTACGTTGTCGTAGGATCCCAACAAACCAAAAGACCCACTTTGCGAATAAGCCATGTAAGCGCCGAATAGCCCGAGGTTAGGGTTTTCACCTCCGCCCTGATTACCAATGTCGTCCCAGCACACGTGGCATTGCCAAGGATACGGGCTTAACCCCCTGGGATCGATCAATGACAATGGGTTCGTCGTGTACGCGTACTGGTTCCACCCGCCACCAGTCGGGTCGGGAGATAGCCATCTTCCTTGGGCTGCATTGTTGAACTCCCGATTCGGTGTGTCCATCATCCCCGAGACTATGTCTTGCGTGTCTCCGGTAAACATCTGGTACTGCGTGCTCGTCACGCCGAACTGGTCGTAAATCTCGCCGTAAGGGGCGAAGGCCATGTCCGCTTTGACCGTGTGACTGTTGGTGGTCGAGACGATCCGAGCGTTCCCCAGCCAGTCTTTATGCATATAGTAGGAACCGCCCCCATTTATCTGCTCGGTCCCACCGCCGGGCGCGGGCCAGTTGGCGCGGTTGATCGTCGAGCCGGTCATATATGCCGTCTTTCCCAGTTGCGTGTACCAGATTTCTGTGTAGGTCGAACCGGTGTCGATCTCAACTGCTCGACCGAGTGCATCGTACACGATGCACTCCCCACCTGTCGCGCAGTTAGTGCCGCTCCCGTCCACTGACTTCATCTTCGCAAACTCGTTCCATGCATAGTGGTGGACCAAATCATACGTCAGGTCGCCATCGGAGTCGTAAGTCGTGCCGCCCAACGACAGTTGGTTATTCGAATTGTTGTAGCCGGGGTTCCAAGTTATGCCCGAACGCCCGGAAATCACAGACTTGGTTAGGTTGTCATACTGGTCATAACTAAATGTTTGGCCCCAACCGCCGGATCCGCAATCATAATTTAGCAGCCTCCCGAGGTCGTCGTAGCCCATGCCCGACCCGGACGACGGATTGAAGTAACAGGTTTGCGTCCCCCCGGCATTGAAGCCATCAGTGATTGCGAGGTTGTTGAGCGTGCCATTGGGATTCCACGTCAGCTGCCCGACCATTGTCGAGGGTGTGTTGCCGACCTGCAAGGTGAAGGTCTTCATGCGGCCTGTGTTTGAGTCGTAAACGTAGTCGTCCTGATCTGGACTCGATCCTGTCAGTGCGATTTCGGTGGGCTCGCTTGCGGCGTTGTAAGTTGTGCTGGTCACATAGCTCTGCGTCCCACTGCCTTTCACGCTGCTCCATCGTCCTTCGCCGTCGATTCCATACGTCATCGTGTACAGGCTCGGACTGGCGAGTTGGAGCGTATTAACGACGTCATTGCCGAAGAACGTCGCAACTGAATGATAATACTGGCCGGAGTTTGGCGTGCTCTCCCATTGGTCCGTCACATGGCCGTCCGCATCATAGGAAAACCAGAAATCCGTCAGAAGTGTCGTCGAGCAGTTACTCGTGGCGGCTTCGACCATGCGTCCGGCAGAGTTGCTGACCGAAATTCCCGGTGGAATAGTCCCGGAGAATCCTGTCGAGTTGTCGTAGTAGAACAGCCGACAGGTAGTCCCATTGGCATTAACCTTCGTCACCCGGCCGAGGGAGTCGTAAGCGTAGCAAATGCTGTTCCCGTTTGGGTCTGTCATCTTGCCCAGTTTGCCTGCAATGCTTCCCGTACAACCGGACACCACGTCATAGTAGAAGTTCCATGTTCCACCCTCGGGCGTCACCTTTTGAGTCAATCGCCCTAGAGCGTCATATGTGTTGGTGCGGCTCTGTGATCCGCGTGCGGTCTTCGTCGTAGTGCTCCCAGTAGTGGACGTGTAGGTGACCGACGTGGTTACGCCGTTCGCCACGCCGGTGTTCTGGCCGCATGCTGTACCGGCCCCATTGCCGATGGCGCAGGATTTCGTCAGCCTCCCGAGGCCGTCATATTCCCTCTGCACCTGCTTGTTGTTTTCGTTCGCTGGAGCGGGGCTCAGCACCACGAGATCATCGTTTTCGTTGTAGATATGCGTCAGCGTCTCGTTACTGGTCGTGGTTTTCTCGTACAACCGCCCGAGCGGGTCATAATAGCTGGTGTGAACCAGGGTGCAAGTGCTCCCCAAGGTCGTCGAGCAAGGCTGTGATGCCGCTACAGTCTTGTAGTTCGTTGACCAGCCATATGCCGTTGTAACCGTGTCGTAGTTCGAGGCGGATGGCGACTCTTGAGTCTGCACGTTCGTCGTCCGTCCGTAACCGTCCCCAATTGTTGTCGTGTTTCGAATTGAACTACCGGAGTTGAAGGTAAAGCTGCTATTTACAGCGTTTGTCGAAGAGCCGGACGGATAAGTCTTCCAGACCACATTGTTTAGGGGATCGGTCACCGACATTACGCGCCAGAACGGGTCTGCTGTACCCCCACTGCTCTTATACCTATACGTCGTCTCGTTCCCGTTAGCGTCGTTGTCCGTCAACTTCACTCCTCCGGTACCGTCCCAGGTGCTGTAGGTAGTCAAGCCTCCTTTGGAAACGGAAGTATAAAACGGATACTTCGTGCAAGAAAAAAGGCACGTGTAACTGCTGCTGGAATAGCTATAAGTCGTTTGATTGTTTGCCACGTCATACGTAGTGAGGGGGGTACCGTTGGAGTTGTACGTGTTCAGCGCTGTCTGCCCGATCCAGGAAGAACCGTTCCACACGGAGGTCTTGGTTAGGTTGCCGCGCGAATCGTAGGTGAAATGCGATTCCGCCACACTAGAGCCGCCCTGCGTGGTGAGCACGTCGCACGGCTTGTCGTTCACGTTGTCCCCAACGGAAACGCAGGTCGTCCCGTTCCACGTCCCATAGGTGATCATAGTCGCACGCGTCGGCGTCGTTGCACCAAAGTCGTATTGCGCCGAGTACGTCACGTTCCCATACTTGTCAAATTTAGTCTGCGACCGCGAGGAGTTGGACATGCCATTGATCGTGTGGTACACGTCGATCTCCGTGACCGGGAGGGACACCACGGCGGTCGCGCAGTTACCCGGCTGACCGCTGCCTGCGTTGTAACAATAAACGTCCGTCGTCAGGAGCGTGCTTGACCCTTTATAGTGCTGAACCTGCGTCAGCGCTTGGATCACCGGAGCAGTAGCACTGCCGGTCGCGGTGAGTCCAGTGAACGTGTAGACGGTCTGATTCCCGCCGTTGTCCAGTACGGTCGTCGTGTTACCCCAATTGCCGCCGCCGTTGTTGACCGCCGCCCAAGTGTATGTCGTTACCCCGTCGCCGGTGGTGCGGGTCATCTCGTTTGGCACAGTGTAAGTGCAGTTGAGCCCGTAGTTCGCACCGGAGGACGGATTATAGTTATAGCTTATCGTTCCTCCGGAACGTAGCGTGAGGCTCGCCAAACGTCCGGTATAGTCGGTGCTCGTAACCTCGTTCGGCTCCCAGGCGAGGGCCAGACTGGTAGTGTCAGGGAAACCAATCGCCGTCGTTAGATATGTGCCGCCGGTCGCAGGGTAGTCGGCCTTTCCCGAGCAACCAAAGGATGTTTTTAGGGTCGACTCTGAAAACGTCTGGCTTTCTGTTGGGTTCCCTCCATTCACATCGAACCAGCCAAGCTGTCCTGCGACGTTTGCATTTACCGTTAACACTTCAGTCCCGAGTGTGTCTGTGTATTCTTGCTGAGAAGCGTTGTAGCTGATGGTGTTGGCATTTGTATCTTCGATAGATGTAGAACCCGAGGCGCTCGATACAATCATCCCACTCCTCGCAAAAATAGTGACTGCAGCCTGTTGGTACTCGTAGAACCCTGCGCCGTTGACCGAGAGCGTCCACCCGGTCCCGTCAATCGTCTGGTCCGTCAGCACGCTTGCACAGTTTGCGCCGCCGTAAGCAACGTCGTTCGTCGGCAGGTTGTGTAAGGTTCCGTCTGGAAACTGTAGATACCAGCCTGAGTATTCATTGGCGGTACCGGTGCCGTATTGACTGGGACAAGAAACGCTTCTTATCGCGGATGGAAGAGCTTGTGCATACCCAAACGGGGAGAGTACTCCATTAATGCTTGGGGTCAACGGCACAGCCACAATTCCCGGCTGAAGAGTGGTGCCGTTAAAGCTGATATAGGAGTCGCCTCCTGCTAGAGCGGCGCTGAAGGCGAATGCTCCGCTCTTCGACATCACTGGCACATTCAAAGAAACGTTGAGGTTCTGCAGATTGATGGTGTCGTATTGGTGGCTGTCGTAAGCTGAGAACGAAGGCGTTCCGGGGTCGACCTGTCCTGCTGCAAGTGGAGCCAAGCAAAGAACTGACGTCAACACGTGCAACATGAAATGTTTGGACATGGTTTCCCTTCTCTATGTAACTAGGAATCCGCTCCCGAATCGGGCGGTCATCGAGCGTCGCCTCGTTTGGTACGGAAATAGAAATGCATCATCTGCTGATTGCAAAGCAATTGTCAGAATCTGGGATTTATTGTCGAATCTCGACTCGTTGTGGAAAAAAGCGGGCGGTGGCTTCCCGAACTTGATACACGATTGAAGTGTGGCCGCTTTGGTGGTGCGACTCTGTAACTACTTGAATCGATCATTACTGTGGGCTTTGAGAAACATCAGCTAGTACAGCCAACTCTCTGAGCCGTACTTCTCGGGGAGTAGCCCCATAGACAGTTCGAAAGTCGCGATAGAAATTGCTTACGTCACCATATCCACATTCAAGAGCTATTTGCTTTATGGACCGCGCGTTGTGTTTCACTAACTCGGCGGCTCGGATCATCCTCAGGTCCCGCAAATGTCGTCGAAATGTTTTCCCGACTTCGCGGTGGAAGAGCCGAAGCAAGTGGGCTTCGGATAGCCCGAGCATCCTGCTTGTTTCCGTCAAGCTTAACCGAATTGAAGCTTTGCGCTCTTCGACAATCTTCAGGGTGATTCGAATGCGGGGATCCACGTAAGTTTCCCTTTTGAACACAGCACTACGTTGCGCACAAAGGTGCGAATTTCGCGAAGGTTACAAAAGGGAAGAATTCCTGCAAAGAAAGTCTCAGAGAAAGCTTGAGATCAAAGTCTTACCGCATTAGCTGGCGCACACTCTAGGCGAGTTACAAATCAATGTCAAGAAAAAACGCTGCAAATCACTCCGGCACGTGACGAAACTCACTTGTCAAAACCCCACGCCCTGATGAGATGCCACCGGGTGTGCCGATGCATGCTACTTCGAAACACCCACAAGTTGCGCCAGCGCTAGCCAGTGCCGTGGGGCGGCCGGCAGCCACTCGGATACGGCTAGCGTATTTAGCGTGAAACTCCAACCCGCTGCGCGATGACGGTAGTTTACGCTTTCGCAAGTGCCGGTTGAATTGTCTCCGAAAACACCCTGCGAGTGAACCATCGCGGTTGTATCGCGGGATTCAATCAGCCGTAACCAACACGCTACAACCAGAGGGCAGCC
>JBKQKT010000208.1:0-14526 GCA_052147365.1 Candidatus Korobacteraceae bacterium
CTTGTCTATTCCGTGGCGAACCAGCAGGGAAAGAATGCGCATTTCGTCGTCTTCTCTCGACCTCAAGAATGCAGAAGTTCGATTGTCCGAAGCGCTTCTTCCCGCTCCAGCCATCTCCGACCGTCAGCCGAAGGCAGTATCTTCTCCAGCGTGTCAATCATTCGCCCGGAGCAGTCCTGCCAGCGGAGCGGGGACTGTCCAGCAATAAGCGCACTTCCTTGTGGCAATGCATCCAGCGAATGACCAGCCAGAGTGCGCCCGACCGCTTCCACTAATGACGCAGTGCTATCGAACTCGACCAATTGCCCCGGCATCTGTAGTTGTGCGGAAATCTCTTGCCACAGTGGCGATCGCCGGGCAATCACCGTCTTCCCGTACGACAGACCCTGGACAACGGGCAAGCCAAAGCCCTCGTAAAAGGAAGGAAAGACGACGGCCCGGGCCGTGGCAATGAGCCGGTGCAACACAGTGTGTTCGACCGCGCCGCTCGGCATGGTGACCACGTTTGGCAGGGATGTGCCATCTATGCCAATCGCGACAATTTTGGCATAAGGAAACCCATCAACCAGAACCTGCAGGGTACGCCGGACGTCCTTGTGGTCATAGTCATTGCCAAAAAGCACGATGTGATCTCCTGCCGGCCCACCCAAGACGTCTCGATCGACCTGCTCGTCCTTGGCGAAGCTAAGATAAGTTACCCGTTCAGCAATGTGCGTCTGCATGGGAAAACGAACCGCGAATCGATCGCGGGTGAATTGGGAGTCATAAAACAACGCATCCGAATAACGCGCGATAAAGCGCCACACCGCGTCCAGGCGCTCATCGCAGACATAAAGAATGTCCCAGGAAATCGTGTCCAGAATGTTAAAGGCAATGAACAGGGCATGCCGATGCAACTCGGCAATAGTCGCCAGCCCCCAGGGCTGGTTGAGCAGCACAGCGGCCATGTAGGTGTTCTGGGGATGGTCGGCATTCCAGACGAACTTGGAATAGCGTTTGCGAAGCTTGAAGAACTCGATTACGGCAGATGACGCAACCGCTTCAATTTGCCATGAATCATCACGGGCGTGGAAGCCATCGAGAAGACCCAGGATGCAGTGAGACGTGCCATTGTGCATGCTAATCATCCCGCGGCAGTCCAGGAGCAGGCGGGGAGCATGGCGGAAATCATTAGCGTAGGCCCCTGCAAGAACGGCCTCCAATTTACGCTGCGGGAGATTGGCGCAGGCGGTGTCTGCGCGAGCAATGTCAGGGTACGTACACCGCAGCTTAAGCAAGTCGGCTTCCCGCGGCAGAGGATACACCTGCGCATAAGGCGACAGTGTCGATATTACCGTCCGGTTTGCCACCAGGTTACGATAGCCGCGGCGGCGTGCCTGACAGAGTAGAAGCCTGAGCTCACCCGTGATGCTGAGCCCAGAGTTGCTAGGCTCCATTTCCACAACGACTTCATGCCGAATCACGATGCAGGCCGCGAGCAATTCCGGCGTTATCAGGATTTCCGGCAGCAACGCGAGGCCGGCCCGGCTCAGCATCGCAGCTTTTTCGTCAGACTTCCCATCGCCGGGAAGGGGCCAGACAAGGTCAGTCCGGACATCAGCGAAGCGAGGCTGGGCCGTTCCGAAAAGCGGATCGCGATTGAATTCCTGGATCAATTGGTAGAGTGTTTCGTTGGCAGGAAGGAGCGAGTCGAGGACCACAACGAGATTGCGGCCATGCCGAGCTGCTCCCCGAATGGCACGGTGAAGCGCATCCGCCGCCTTACCCCCCTCCGCAGCGATCGTCGCTAGGTTCGCCATGCAAGAAGGCGGCGCCAAATCCGCAGGTACGAGGGCTGTGATCTGACCGGCGGCACCGCTAAGCCCGGCATCACGCGCCAAAGCCTCGACGTAAGCATCGAGTTTCTGCTGATTCAGTCCGGTCTCAGAGAGGTCGAGAAAGACATCGTAGTTCGGCTCCGCAGCACTAAGCGTCGTGCCCAAACCAGGCCTGATACCCCCCGACTCACTGCTTTCTATCACCACGCATTCACCATGATTTTGCGCCCAAAGCGCTGCAGACGTTCGACGCTTGCAGAAAATTCACGATAGCTATTGTCAGGACCGGTTTCAAGAATCCAAAAGAGACTTGATTCCCACCCTCTGGGTTACTAGCGACTCAGGAAGTTGGAGGTGGTCAATGGAATTCTTAGAACCAACTCTACTGAGATAGTCACGGGCAAAAGCCGTAGCTAGTTCTTGCGCGCATGAACGTCGGCCAAAGCCTCTTTGAGCTCAGCATAAACTGTATCGGGCGAAAATCTCTCAAGAATCTCGTCACATTTGCTCACCAATGCCTGGCTTGCGGATTCGGACTTGCAAACGTAAATGACATGTTGGGCGAAGATATACCAGTCGGTAGCGATATAGCAGAGCGATCGTACATCCGCCTCGACGCCGTCCACACCCGAAGGCCAGGTGACCAGCGGACGCAGGTGACAGAGCGACTCAATAGTCTTGATCTTAAGCCCGGTGCCTGCAACCGCCGGATTAATAAGCACGCGCGCCTCCGCGTACGCCGTTCTTAGGTCATCGACCAATCCCAGAATCTCAATCGAAGAGTCCTCAACGTCAATTTGAAAGCCGACGGTCCCGATAACGCGTAGTTTGACGTCGGGTACTTCGCGGCGTACCAGCGGCCACGCGAAGCGCAGAAAATCCTTCATCCCCTTCACATTCAAGGCATTATCTGACGCGACCGTGAGGATTATCGGGCTCGCAGCGGGCGCACGGGGAGGTTCAGCGAGGCAGAAATCGACGCCAGCGGTGATCACGGGTTTCTTGGGGATGATACGGCGGAGCTCCTCGGCTTCCTCACCGTGAATCGCTACTACAACGTCAGCGCTTGCCAGCAAACTGGCTTCTTCCTCCGCTGTAAGGGCAAGACCATCCTCGATTCCATAGTTGAGGACTTTGTGGTGCTTGGTTGAGAACACATCGATCGTATCAACGATCTTTATTGACTCTGCTCGCATCAACGGTAAGGCACGGGTCATAAATACGTACTCGAGCAGAAGAACATCCGGCCTCAGCACAGAGTCAAGGTGTAAGAGCAGTTCAACGAGGGTGTCAGGACAAAACGTGCGCACGATGGGTAGCAACCGTTGGGGTATCAGGGTGTTGCCTGTATCTTCGCCAAGAAGCGCGCCAAAGTCACGGGTCTTGACGCCAGCCAGTCCCCTAAGCGGCACATCGCCTTCTGCTAGGTGATATAAGACCGAACCATCGCGCTGACATAAAAGAACGTTCGAGTAAACCGAGCAGGCATCCACCAGCCCCTGCGAGGAAATTGAATGATTGGGTAATGGACAGACGACTAGAAAGGCCTCGAAGCCAGTTGATTCGAGCCATTCCAGCATGCGATGTATTCGGTATTCGTTGCCTGCACGGGGCGGATATGGGAGGACATGCGTAATGCAAATCAACCGCTTCTTGTCCGCATTCTTTGTTGAACGCTTCGGTTGGATGGAAGGGACAATCGGACGCAACTTAAGTTTTGGCCGTTTCTCGATTGGCGCGCTCGTCAGCGACCGGATGTCCTCTCCATGGGGTAGCAACGACTGCCTCACGGCAGGCGATGACCGCGTCAGCAAACTCGAGTTTGCGTCTGACGGCGGTGTGTGATGGTTACGGTCGAAGTCCGATCTTGGAATACGTCCCTCAGCCGCGCCGTGCAGCAAATAGTGGGAGAGGGGATTCATGCCAGCCGTTGCCACGTCGGGGTATCGTTGCAAGTACCAATCGGTATCAAAACGCGGAGACGGATCGCGTCCCTCTGTTGCGCCATGACACAAGTAGTGAACCAGCGGATTTCCACCAGATTTGGCTAAGTCCGGGTATTGCGTAAGGTACCAATCGCTGTCAAAAAGTGGGTTGGGATCGCGTCCTTCAAAAGCTCCCCTGCGCAGATAATGCCGCAGCGGCCATACCGCTGCCTGGGCTACATCCGGGTTTCGTTGCAGGTACCAGTCCTTGTCAAAGAGCCCCGAAGCCGAAACCCGCCGCATATCGCGGAGCAGCGTCAATCGTTCTCTGGCGATTCTTAGTATTCGTTCGGAAAAGAGTTTCCTGCGCAGTTTGTAATAAAACGATAAGACTTTCCACCCGTGCGAACTTTGAATCTTGCTTAACACCGAGCTTTTTTCTTGCACCTCTTGCGCACATTGCTCGTATTTTGCTTGTACCTGCTCTAGAACGATTACGGTCTCCGCATGTTTCTCCAGCAGCGCGTCCAGCTGCCGGGCAACAATTTCCCGCTCAGGGATCGCGCTACCTAAGTCCTCTTCTTTCCGGGCTAGCGCACTAGCCGTCTCATCCTCACTACGTCGCATTTCTACCAATTCCGCGGACAATCTTGCGCTCAGCGTTCAGTCGGCAATCTAGATATGAAACTGCCGTACCTCGATTTCCTTGGCCCAGAACCTCATGCCGCCGACAGCGTACACACATCCCGACGCTTGGCTCTTGAAGGGCCGCCAATCGAGTACGGCTGGGTGGCCCAATTGTGGGCTTGGCGCCTTCCATTGTACCTGTTTCAGCTCGGAAGTAACCTCAGCTACAAATCGGGGTCCCGTTACATGGGATCTGCGGAATGATGCAAAAAGGAAGTCCCTCGACAAGCGCTGTGGTAGCGTCCGTCGAAGGACTCCGTTTGCACTACATGTTCGAGACGTTAGTTTGTTGACCCCAACACCGCCACGGACGGGTTGCTGTCGGTTGCGGAAAGCATAGCGACCCTGGTGGGCGAAATCACGTAGAGAATGGCTGCCAGATTTCCGCCCTCCATCAGCGTCATCCTGCCGGTTCCGTCAACCGAATAGGTGCCCATAAAGTTCTGGGGAGGTAGAGTGCCTCCCGACCCGGTCGCGTTAAACGTCCCGTTCAGATTGCCGTTACCGTCGGCGAACGCCGTGACAACCGAATCCATCACTGCGGAAGTGACGGGCATGTAGTTGCCACCCCAGTAGGCTCCTATGCCGGAAGCATTGGAGAACGGTGCACCGGATTGTGGCACCAGGAAACCGGAAGCGACGGAATTATCCTGGCCGAGGACAAAGGCTTCGTTCTTGTCCACCACATACAAGATTGGTGGAGTGGCATAGCCAAAGCCGGTCAGGGTCACGCGTCCATTTCCACTCGGGTCAAACGTGTAGGTGCCCTTCGACATCTGTTGCTGGGTCAGCGTCCCGCCATTATTCTCGTCGAGACTGACGCTACCGTTGCCCTTGCCATCAGCCATAAACAGGCCAAGGACAACATCGCTCATGCCTCCCCCCTGAAGCCGCTTCTTCCTTTTGTCTGTCTGACTGAGCCCGCTGGTCCTGACCACGCTCGCTCCGTTCAGGTAAGTATCATCAAAGGGAAGAGTGGCCTGGCGGAGCATCGTCTGCAGCACCAGGTTGGCAGGGCTGTTAATGGGATCGATCGAGAGAAAGGTCAACTCATTTGCAGATGTGACGTAAAAGACCCAGTGTGTGGTAATGGCGCTAATGATAAGCGTCGCCGTGCCACGCCCCGTACCAGGATCCAAAGAATTGAGTAGGCCCGACGTTAGCGGCATTTGCAAGGTGCCATTGTCGTTGGTGTCCGAACTTCCGCTCACGCCTCCCGTCTGATTAATGAGGTACAGGCCCGCGCCGGCATAACGATGGAGGGTAGGATCAACGCCCGAATATCCTGAGGCAAAGCTGCCCCCGATCTGCTGCATGGAAAGGTCTGCCGGATTTTGCACGTTGATTGCCCCCGTGCCCCAAATTTGCTGGTTGCTATCGTTGTTGAGGATCAGTCTGCCATTCCCAGTGCTGGAGACGGCAACCGAGAAGTCGAACGTCCCGAGGGGTGCCGGTAAGGTTATTGACATGGTCCCCAGTCCGTTCGGTTGTATTGAGTATGTTCCAAAGAACCTGTTCCCTGGCTGCGGGGTCCCGCTCGCACTGTTTAGGTCGAGGGCGCCGCTGACGGTGCCGTTTCCATCAAACGGCGTGTCAGGAGTCGCCACAAAACTTCCTGCCATGAGAACTAGGCCTCCGCTGTTATAGCCATTGATCGTGAACGTGTAGTTCCCGTTCAGGCCGCTGGGGATGGCGAAGTAATCGAACAGATCTACGATCAACTGCGTGGGGCTAGTGGCGAACGCGTTGATATATCCGTTGCTGGTGGGCACAACCGCCAAGTTGTTGGTAACTACCCCATCAAAGGCATTCAAGGTAGCAACGAATGGCTGAAGTTGGCCGTTTGCCCACAAGGTCAAATATCCTAATGGACCCTGAGGTACGACCGTTGCATTGACCACGACGGCCTGCGCCACGCTCGGGAGGGCACATGGACTTACCACCATCTCCACCGGAAGCGTTCCCGAAAACAAGCCATTGGCCAGCCTGGTGTCAAGCACTCGACAGGGTGTTTCAGTAAACAGCGACAGCCCGGCCGGAGCAAACCCTGGGGGAGCGAAGTATCCATTCGCATCGATTACCAGGTCGGTGTCGTTGCTGGCGTACACATTGAGCTGGCCGCCATCACCGGCCTCGATCAGGGACGCATTGCCGGTATATGTGCCGGTAACCGCGTTCAAGGTGGCAGCTAGCGGTTGCGGCTGTCCCGTTGGCCACGCCGTCAAATAGCCCAATGGCTGGTGCGGAATTGCAGTAAAGTTCAGCGAATACCCCCCCGCGCCAGGAGGGAGGTTGGGGACGTTGCAAGGGGCCACGCCCGAGACAGGGTAGGTGTACGTCTGCCCGCCCACCAGGTACTGTCCTCCACGGGTGTCCAGAACACGACAAGGAGTGATCGGATAAAACGCCAACGTTGGAACGCCAGGGTTAGGGGTAGTGAAATAGCCGTCAAGGTCGAGAACCAAGTCAGTGGTGTCGGTGGCGTAGACGCTTACGGCGCCGCCGTCAGCGCTGCCGGCCCCAACAACCGCAGCAACGGACTTGATTCGGCCATCTACCGAGTTCAGGGTGGCCACATACGGCTGGTTTTGTCCGGCAGGCCACACGGTCAAGTACCCCAGCTCTCCCCGTGGTACAACGGCGACGTTCAGGGAATAAGCTGCTGCGGACGGGGGAATACCAGTGCAGGCGCCCTGGTCGCCCTGAATCGCGAAATTTTGAGGGATCCCGCCGATGATGGGATTGCCAGTGTTTCGCGTGTCCACGATCCGGCACGGCTGTATGGGAACAAACTGAAGAGCGCTTTGCGCATGGCTAGCGAGTGGAATCACCAGCAGAAGGAACGCGAGGGAACAGAAAAAGGTACGGCTAATTGTTTGCATGACGCTACTCCTGATTCGTAAGTGACAAGGTTGAACCGCTTCTGAGGGTCGCATTCTTTACGAGCACAGCATGCCACACGGTTGCTGGGCCAAGTCAGCAACAGAGGCTACACAGCCAGATGGGAGACCCTGCTTTCGTTCCGAGGCGCCATTATGAACAACCCTGGTCGCCGGGGTGCAGGTTTCATGGTGGCAACAGAATTGTCATTATCCTAACCGAGAAACTGATTTGACGCGAGTGTTGGTGGACTTACTGTGTAATGGCATGCGGCGCCGTTCCTAATTCGGGAATCCGCCGTCAGTTTGGGAAGCCATCGCCGCTACTCGCTCGCGAATGGCTGCTGGTTGTTCGATTACATTGAGGAATGGGGGGAGAAGCGTCGGTTTTGGGCTTGAGGTTTTTCCGCTGCCATCGGAAGGGCTCTGCACTCAAAAAATCGACTGGAGCATTGCATACCGACCGGTTGCCCATACGCTATCCTTAGGCCGGAAGGCCAAAATGAAAATTCCGGTTTACACGGTGAGGGACTGAACGTGTCCAGCGCATCCATCGTCGAGCAATACGCCACGGACGTCGCAAGCTTTAACACTCGGCTGTGCGAGATGGGAGTCGCCGATATCGGTCGCTATTATTGGTACCACTCGATTGACCTTCCGACCGATCTTCCCGGTGGGCTCACTACGCCGGGCATGTACGACTACCGGTCCAACATGGAAGCGTTTCGTTTGCCGGAGCGCATGAATGGCATGAACGTGCTTGACGTCGGCTCGGCAACGGGATTCTTCGCCTTCGAATTCGAACGCCGCGGGGCGCAGGTTACCTCAGTCGAACTGCCGTCGCTCGAATTGTTGGACCGCTTTCCCGGCCAGGAGATCGGCCCGCAGCTCAGGACCATCCAGCAGGGGTTCGGCGGGTTCGCGCATGATTACTCGGCCGCGGTTATGCATCATTATCTCCTAGACGCTCCGTTCCAATTGTGCGCGCGGCTGCTGGGCTCGCGCGTCGAGCGCCGCTATTGCACGATTTACGATCTCTCTCCCGAGCGCCTGGGGCGTGCCGGCTTCGATTTGGTGTTCCTAGGCGATATACTGTTGCACACGCTGCGGCCGCTTGAAGCCTTGGTCGCCGCAGCAAGGATGTGCCGCGGAACCCTCGTCGTGGCACAGGAAATGCCGGGAACAAACGATGATCCGCCCGCAATGCTCTACCGGGGCGGAGAAAATCCTCGCGAGGACGATATTTGCTGGTGGCTTCCGAACCAGGCGTGCTTCCATCAGTTATTGAAGAAGTTGGGATTCGGAGAGGTCGCCGCTTTGGGGAACAACGAGGGTATGGCGCGTCCTGCAGGGTCTCGGTACTCCCGGCGGATACTGCACGCAAGGCGGACAGTAGCACCCTGATACAGGTTGCCGGCGTCAAAAAAACGCTCCAAAATGAGAGGAGTGGGCCCGGATGAAACGCGATTAGTGGGCGACACAGACCGGGGACAGCTGCTGCAAGCTCACAAAAGAACACTGAGAAAATGGCTTACAGTGTTCTTAGGTTGAAAGCCCGGAAAGCCTGCGCCACTCGGGAGTGCACACACGGGTCCCCCGATGACCGGGTTCTTGACACAGACATCAATGTTTTGGGGGATATACGTGGAACCTCTCTTTCCGGCGCTCAGCCAGGTTAAGCAGACTGAGATCGCCGCTGACTCGGCCCTTCTTTACCTCAGGTTACTCAAGCGCTGTCTCATTCGCGATCTTTTCCCCGACCAGCGCTACGATCCCCCTCACCTCGGCACGGTGCTCGCCTACTCGCGAGAACTGCGTCAGAGTGGTCTGGACTGGCCGACCGAGGCCGAAACCATGGTGGGCATGAAAAGGCTGGAAAACTTGCAGCAGTGCTGCCTGTCGGCGATCAGCGACGGTATTCCTGGGGATTTCGTGGAGACTGGCGTGTGGCGCGGCGGGTGTGGGATCCTGATGCGCGCTACGCTTGAAGCCTGCGAAGACCGCGAGCGAAAAGTGTGGCAATTCGACTCATTTCAGGGCCTACCCAAGCCCGACGCCTACTCCTTCCCAGCCGACCAAAACGATCAGCATTGGACCTACGGTTCGTACCTCGGCGTCAGCCTCGACAAGGTCAAGGTTAACTTCGAAAAGTACGAACTTCTGGATGACCGCACGATCTTCGTCGAAGGATGGTTCCGGGACACAGTGCCGCACTCTGAGATCGGTCCGATTTCCGTTTTGCGACTCGACGGAGACATGTACGAATCAACCTGGCTGGTTCTCACGCATTTCTATCCCAAGGTCTCTCGTGGCGGCTACGTGATCATTGATGATTATGGAGCGATTCCCACCTGCAAGGCAGCCGTGGATGAGTTTCGCCGCAAGCACTGCATCGACTCGCCCCTTACCGCTGTTGATTGGACCGGCGTCTTCTGGCGCAAATAGAGACCGCGTTCCCATGGGCAAACGCGTTGACGTCAGCGCCGCCAATTCGTACGGTGCGAAGAGACAAATGCATCCTCAACCTTCGAAGTCCTGACCTGAGGGACGAGATCGAAATTCGGCCTGCTGGACAAATCGGGCCAGGTTCAAAACAAGCTGATCACACGCCACCCTCAGGGCGTCAGCTTCAGATTGAGGATTGCGCTTAACCCTTCAGGAGTTTCGGCGGTCAAGCGATGATGTCTCGGCTTCGGCGCTACGCCGTTCAACAAGTCTGGCAATTCGACGCCGGGCTCCCTTCAGACGCGAATTCACCACTCTCAGGGGGGCCGTTATTTTCCACGATGTAGAGCTGACAGCCCTCAAATATTCGTTGCGGGACTGCTCCGCCGCCTCTTTAACTTTGGCAAGTAATTCCCGGGCGGTGGCACCCTCTCCCTCGGCAGCACTCTTGAGATGTGCTATGTTCTGCTCGAGTTCGGCAATTTGCCGCTCCGCGTTCGCTTCTATACGCCTGCGCATCTCATCAAGTTCGCTAATCCGGGATTCAGCCCGATAGAGGCGTTGCTCCAGGTCCGATCGGACGCTTTCCATCTCCACCAACTGAGCTTGTCGCTCTGCCTGGATCCCATCAAGTTCACTAATCTGGGATTGGGCCAGATGGAATCGCTGCTCAAGATCCGACCGGATTTGCTCAGCCTGCTCCGCCCTCCATAGAGTGCTCCAACGTTCTCCAATGCGAGCGAATCGGTTTCGAACGGCACTTACTTTCCGCGGGTCATCGAGCTTGCAAAGGGCCACTACCTCGGCTGGTGCGTGGTCCCCGACTGCCAGTACACCCAAACCATAGCCATGGGTGAATTCGAAGCTCGGATACTCTCCTCTTAGCTCCGCGAAATATTGCCAAACACCAAAATCGCGTTCCCGGGTATTCGTGTCATGAAAGAGAACAACAGCTCGCTCCGACAGCTTGCCAGACCAGCTCTCAAAGTCGTGTCGCACTGCGTCGTAGGTGTGATAACCATCCACATGCAACAGGTCGATGGAATGTTCTGCGAAGTAGCCGAGGGCCTCATCGAAGGTGCACCGGAGTAACTCAGAGAAGCTGGCATAACGGGCTGAGTGGAAGCGCTCAAAGTCGAGAAACACTTCCTCGCCGTAGTGAGAAGCGTGTTCGTCTCCCTTCCACGTATCCACGGCAAAGCATTGCGTAGCCAGATTCGAGTGCAGGACTGACTCGCAAAAGGCGGAGTACGATACCCCGGCGTGAGTCCCAAGCTCTACGAACATCCGAGGTGAGGTAACTCGCACCAACCAGTGCGCAAACGGAATATGCTCGAACCATGCGCTCACGGCGCCGGTCCGAGTCATCTGCCAAAACAGAGGGTCAAGGCGGGGATCCCAAAGATAGCGGAGCGTCTCCGCCCCGGCCTCGTCCTCATGCTCTTCTTCAAGACGTATCAAGTCCTTGTCATTGTTTTGCTGCATGAGTTTCCCGCTTCATAGTAATCTACCAAATTTTGCCCCTGGCAATGCCACCGCGGTAGCGCGGTGGTCAAGTTGTCTCGATGCGGCGCGGTTCGCCGACACCTGGCTTTCTTATGAGCCCGAGTACATCAGGGGACCGATATGAGATCGAGCACGGTCCCTCTGAAGTTGTTGATTTGATTGGTGGCGGCGGCTGGACTCGAACCAGCGACCTACGGATTATGAGTCGCCCACCAGTCCCTGATTCTAAACAACTTCAACAACTTAGCTCTGCAAAATGCGGCAAAGTAGAGCAGAATCCGCAAACTATCCGCAAACAAAAAAAGGGCAAGCACGATGTTTAATTGTCTTTCGCTTGCCTCTACAGTTGAGTCAGGCTCCTGCCCTTCCCCCATCGGGGGGGCCTGGTCCTATCGAGCCGGGTAGCGGAGGGTAACGCACTCTACCGGCTCGTCACGCGCTCTCCCTGGGGGCTGCATCCTCATCCCAGCTGGGTAAAGCACAACTTGGGCCTATCGGTGGCTCGGCTCTCAGTGATTGCCACAAGTTGGAATCCGTCGAAGCTCGACCCAATCTCAATTACCAGAAATGGAACGATTCTGAAGGGCCATGAGGTATGTGAACTGGCTCGCAGAATGGGGCTTGAGCGAGTCTCTTGCCTTGAGTACGACCTGGACAAAGAGGAAGCTCTTTTGTGGATTATCCAGCACTCCCACCAGGACCAGGAACTGAATCCCTACCATCGCATACTCCTGGCATTGGATTACGAGCCGTCATTTCGTGAACGTGCACGAGAAAACCAGCGATTGGGTGGACAATTCAAGGGTTCGACAACTTTGCCGGAAGCTCAGGCAATCAACTGCCGGCGAGAGATCGCCGCATTAGCCGGGGTTTCCGAGGGTACCCTGGCCAAGGTTGGGAGACTGCTCCAAGCGGGGTGCCCGGAGCTGCTGGAGGCGCTTGGCGAGGGAGAGGTGAGTATTCATCGTGCCTCCGTTTGGCTGGGGAACCCTGAGAAGCAGCTCGACCAACTAACGCTGTACCGAAGTCTGCGTGGAATCACGAGGACAATCGATTCGCTCTCACATCGGCATCGCATAGCACATCCGGAAGGAAAAACTCAACTCGACATTCTGCGAATCGGGAGCGCGTTGGCAGCGATGGATAAAGAGCGAAAGACCTCCGTTCTCATTGGCACGATCAAAGCTTCAGGTGCGGTCATTCTACTTTCCAATGAGCTTTTGCAAAGCTTGGAAAGCCAAGGGGAACTACAGCCATGAAGCGCATTGAGAATCCGCTGAAGAAGATTTTCGAATTGACCCAAGACGAGTGGGACCGCCCAGAACGAACGCGCGGCCGTGCGTGACAATTTCCGCAAGGTACGTGCGTGCCGAACCCCAGCTCTGGAAGGTGAAGTCTACGCATCCACGACGAGCGAGAAAGTCTTCTACCACCCCTGCAAATCGAAGTGCTGCCCAAGTTGCGGAAATCGTGGGACGCTGCAATGGCTGCAAGAACAGCGGGCCACGCTACCAGATATATCTTTCGTTGGCATTGTCCTTACCATGCCCAATGTCTTCTGGCCGGTCTTCAAAGCCCATCGGCATCTACAACACGATTTGCCAGCTCTGGGTGCTGCCGTGCTCCAGCAGTGGGCCTGGAACCGGTATCAAGTGCGCTTGCACATAATCGTCATACAACATACTTTCGGTGGGCGTCTCAACCATTATCCGCATCTCCACATGATGGTTTCCGCCGGCGGACTGAAACCAGCGGAGGCCAGATGGGTGGAACCGTTGGAGTTTGACCACCAGCAGATCATGGTTCTATGGCGGTTTGCGGTCACCTCGTATCTTTGGAAAGCGAATCGGGATGGGCTGCTGCGGAGATCTTCCTTGCCCGAGGGGTTCAACGAAGTCATCCATGAAGAGGTGCAGCGGGATTATTGGCACATCCACCTCACACCTAGAATGTCCAAGGCACACTTCCTGGGTTAAGCTGGTCGCTATATCCGCCGGCTTCCCATTGCCCAGAACCGCATTCTCAAGGTGACCAAAGATGAAGTGGTCTACCTCGCTAAAGACACGAAGAAGAAAACGTTGCAGGAGACCCGTTGCACGCCGGACGAATTTGTCGTCCTGCTCTCTCCCCACGTTCTGGACCGATACCAGCACTCGATGCGTTATTTCGGCTTGCTCGCACCACGGAAGAAGAGATTAACTTCCGGTGCCGTGTTTGTTCTTCTCGATCAGCACCCACGCCCCAAGCCCCCACGTCAGCGCTGGCGTGATTCGCTCAAGCAACACTTTGGGATTGATCCGCTCATTGATGAGTTTGGCAATCCTATGCATTGGGTAGGACGCCGACAACCTGTACCCATCAGGGCTCTTCCGATGCATGGAGCCTATGCCACAGAGAGGAAACGCTCATGACATTAGATGAAAGACGTGTGCTTGTACGCGACCGAGCGGAACGGGCTGTCCGCTTGGTAAGAGAGAGCTGGGATGAGATTACCGCGCTCGAGTCGATTGTCCCGCAAGACTTGCCATTCGACGTCCATACCTACGTCACGACGCTGGCGACTGAACCCGATGACTGTCGAATTCCAGAAGAGGCCATAGACGACCTGCTGGGCGTTCTTGCTGGGGATGGATCCAAAACAACTAAGCCGGACGCTGCTCCTTAGCGGGAATTCGTGGTAGGCCCAACGACGCCGGTGCGGAAACTCTTTCGCGCCGGCGCGCGCGCGCAGTCCAAACTTCCAAGTTACCGACCGTTTACTTCTGCCTGTATATCCCTGGGTTCCACGAACCAGCTACTCACGACAGCCACTAAGTGAAACCAAGATCGCAGAGCGCGATGCGGCTTAATATTCCTCCGACGCTCTCTCTCGTCTGTCCGTTTTGTTTTCTGAAATGGATTTTTTGTTTTTCTTATAGATCGAGAAACTTCTCAGCCTTCCGCATGCAATCAGCGCAACCGCACCTTGATACAGGCCCATGTGGTGCAAAGGCGAGTATCTCAGTAGTAACACTATCACCATCCTTTTTGTTCTCGGCTTGGGAAGTGCCATCGATTTTCTCGCCGCCACAGAAAGACGCTATCCCCTCCCCCGCCGGCCCATGGTTATTCATCATCGCTAGGTAACTCATGCGTGGGACCACCTCTCGCACGCTGCATTCGCCGCACATCCAGAGAACCTGCATCACCTGGGTTTCGAGCGGCCCGAGGATCAAACCGGAGACCGGCAGTGCTCGGGTTGGGCGCAGGTGACATGTTCATGCCTCA
>JBKQKT010000209.1:0-2624 GCA_052147365.1 Candidatus Korobacteraceae bacterium
CTCGCCAGAATGGGTGGCAAATATCCGACGATTGACGGAACTTCGCATTCTTACAACGCCAGTAGCTCTGCTTCTTGTGCGTGCGGCAAGCGGCGACTTGAACGCTGAGCAAACTAAGGAAGCGGAATCTTACGGGATTTTCGGGCATTTCCTTCAACTGCGAGCCGAAATCACAGGTCAGGGAAAGCATGAGCAAACCAGTAAAGCGTAAGTGCCCGCAGTGCGGTCAAGTAAAGCTCTTTCGCGCCGAGATCGTGCAAAGCTCGAAGCAGCCATCAAAGGTGTCCGTTTTGGCGGACCTCCTGCGGGTAACAGAACAAGCCGGGACGATGGAAATCAGCCGAGATTATTTCAGAGCCAATAGCAGGTTCAGAGATAAGTGGAACCGCTACTGGTGCTCATTCAAGGAATTCCTCGCCGCTGGCATGGCGGACGATGACCTCTACTACGCGGCGCTCGTGGAACTTGTGGACGAAGACGTAACAGAGGAGTGAAGATGCTCACACAAGGACAGGCAGCGGCAGACTACGCAGACGCAACGGACGGGTGTCGCCGCTCGGTGATTGGTAAGCGAGACAATGCCCCACAATGGCAGCGGGTCAAGCCGGACGAGGAGTCTCATGTCCTATCGGAACTCGACTTCGAGGAAGGGGCGACTTGGGATGACCTAGTGCTTACAACTCCTGAACTGGTGCGCCGCACTGACAGCATCGGGATTCAGTCTCCTGCGCTTTACGGGCCGCCCATCGGAAAAAACCGCGCTGCTGCCATGTGATTCGTCCATCGAAGTACATCCGCTCCACGGCTTCCCATATTTCGTCGATTGCCGTGCTTTCGCTCGGCGAATCCCACAAAGGTCGAGTGCGACCCACGGAAACCTTACGTCGGGCTTGAGCGTCCCGCGCTTTCGCCTCCTGCGCCTCCGTACCGTGGACTGGGCACATATCCCTATCCTCGCGGAGCAAAATGCCGCACAGACACTCCGCTGCATCACTCTCTGGCATGTTGATTCCTCCCAGCCCCGGTCTTACACACCGGGGCTTTCTCGTCTATGGAACGGGAAGTCGTCTTTTTGCTTTGACAACTGCGAGCAATCTTGCGACTTCCTGTTTCTTGGGCATGAAGTCAGACCTCATCAGGCAGAAATTCCATGAGCTTCACAATGCTGGAGTCACCCACGCCGACATAGCCATGCAGCTTGGCATCAGCCCGCGAACTGTGACCAACTGGGCGCGGGAGATGGGATTGCCACGGAGACGAGGCGGCCCGAGCCGCGACAGGTGGATGCCGGACAGAAAGCCGAAAATCGGCTGACTTTCAGTATCTATTAATGCTGGGTCTTTGGTCGCGAATCAGAGATCAACCGAGGGGCAGGCATCTTTCGCCCGCCTGCCCCAAAACGGTTCCAGCCGCCTTCAGCAAGCGATCAGGGGCGATTTACAAAGAGGCGATATGACCCAATCAGCTACGACCATAACGTGCGCACTCGATGAGGCGTTGAATTACGCAAACATGGGGCTGGCAGTGTTCCCGTTGCAGCCGGGCACGAAGCGACCTATGACAGCACACGGCGTGAAAGACGCCACTACTGATCCCGCCGTTATAACGGAATGGTGGACAAGAACGCCAGATGCAGGCATAGGGCTTGCTGCCCGCGCCGAAAGAGTCGGCGACCCGTGCTTCCTAGAGTTTGACCAGCAACCGTGGCTGCCTGCGTGGGCAAAGGAATCTAACCAGCCCATGCCACAGACCCGCCAGCACAAGTCGGGCGGCAAAGAAGCCCCGCACTACATCTTCACGCACACTGAAAAATCCTTGGCGCTGAGCAACTGCGACGGCAGCACGAATGGACACGAGTGGTTCAGCTTCCGCGCCGACAACCGCTACATAGTGGCACCGCCGTCCATCCATCCAGACAGCGGGAAACCGTACACCTGCGAGTTGGACATAGCGCCCGTTCCAATCCCCGACTGGCTGGTGGACGCAATCGCTAAGAACGGCGTGCGCGAGCGCGACTTTGCATCCGGGCTGCGTAGGGTAGACGACGACTTCGATTTTGACCGCTTCACAGACTGGATTCCCCATGAGATCGGCAACGAGGACGGCGCGTGGTATGCCTTCAAGGAGTGCCCAGTTGCCGGACGCAGACACAAGGGTCAGGGAGTGCGAGGTTGCGCGTTGTACTACGACGGCGAATCGCTCGGCTTCAAATGCCACGCCGCAGAATGCCCGTCGAACGTTGAGCGCAAACCGGGGCAGGGTGGAATCAGCTTCTTGGTCAGCTTCCTGTCCGAGGAAAATGGCGCGTACCCCGGAGTGATTTGGCCCGAGAAGACTGCTGAGGAAGAAGCCATCGGCTTCGGCGCGGAAGAAGCGAACGACGGTGACGACATTCCACCCGTCTCGGACTTGGAGAAGTTTGAACCATCCGGTACCTCCGAGTGCAGCGAGGAATTCAAGGGTGCGGGAAAGGCAATCTCGCAGATCGCTCCGGTGTGCAAGACGGCAGTGATCAAGGCTCTCGTGGATGGAGGGCTTGAGCCGGACGAAAGCTGCGGTTACGGCAGGGTGCTGGAGTATGCCAAGCAAACCAATTTACCGCTGGGCATCGCCCTTCCTGCGGT
>JBKQKT010000210.1:0-2925 GCA_052147365.1 Candidatus Korobacteraceae bacterium
CGCCACTCGAAAAAAAGAAAACCGGAGCTTGCGCTCCGGTTTTCGGGTATGTTCGCGACTGTGGGGGCTGGAGGGTTGTTTAGAACAGCTTCCGACGCAGTAAGCCAGCCAGGCCCAGTACTCCGGAACCGAACAGCATAATGCTGCTGGGCTCAGGAGTGGTCCCCGTGCCGCCGCTGATCGTGAAAGCTTCCGACGCGATCGTGCCGACGGAACTCTCGGAGGCCTGTGACGGGCAGCCGTTGCCCTTGCAGCCAGCACCGCTGTTCTCATCCCAGAAGACCGGGTCGCCGCTGGGGACGGCCGCGTTCTGCAGGTTGAGCCAGTAGATGACACCGCTTAGTTCCGGTACGTTCAGGCCGGTTACGGTGATTGTGTCGATGTCGTAGCCGAACTGGTTGGTGGAGATAAACTTGTCAGTCAGGTTGGCGCCGCTTGCGGTACCGGAGCCAAACACCGTTCCACTGTTCTCGCCGCTGGTGATCGACCAATCCACCGAGCTCATTACGTCGCCCGGGAATTCCCAGACGCCGAAGGCGAACCCGTTCACAGTCGTTCCACCGGCAATATACGAGTCACTGACGATGTAGCCGAAGTTGATGGTCCAGGCATCGGTTGTGCCGTTGATGGGACCATTGTCATAGGACCAATTTTGTGCCCAGGCCGGAACAGAAGCCAGCGCCAGGCAGAGGATTGTTAGAGAAGCAATACGCATCTTCAAGGATCGAACCCTCCTTTTAGGTTCAACTCGAGCAAAGTTCTGTCGACAGGTCTTCAGCGCTTGCGTGGCGCTAGACGCGGTGGCACAAAGGTTGAATGCAATTTTGATTCCGATGTAACTCCATGAAAACAGGACTATTCCATAGCGATGTAGTGCAATAGATTGCAACATAGCGCGACTTCGTTCGCCACACGCCTAAGAAACAGGTCTTTATTGAGCCCGAGCAAGAAACAGGAGCTAATTGCCTGCAACGGGAATGCAATGACTTGCAGAGGCGTTCTACCTGTTTCCCCGTACAAGCGCTCCTTAGAACGCGCCTCCGCCGCCTCCACCGAATCCGCCGCCGCTAAACCCTCCCCCGCTAAAACCGCCGCCGCTCCATCCTGAGCCGGTACTGCTGGCGCGCGGTGCGGCCACAAACGCTTGATGAGCGTCCGTCGCCATGGCGTGCATTGAGCCGGCGAAAAAGATGGGGTTGAAGCCGACGTATGGTGTCGATCCCACGTACCAGTTGGGCGGGTTCTGCACGATTCCCTGGAACGCCTTGGCCCAGCGGTTTTCTATGCCAAGAGCCATGGCGTAAGGGAGAAACTTCTCGAAAGTATCGGGCGGCATGCGCTTCAGGCGATCGGCATCCACCCGGTTGACGAACTCCTGGAAGCCGAGTATCTCTACCTTGGTGTCCACGCCTTTGCGCGACTTCGCGGTCATGATCCGCGCGAAGAGGAACACGATGATAACTGCTATGATTCCTGCAAGGGTCAGCAGCTGGGGGGACTCCAGCAACGACGCCACGCCCAGCACCTGTGCCAGGATGAACGGCGCTGCCGTGAACAACACTCCCGCCAGCACATAGGCGTGCGCCGACTCGGGATCGACTGAATACATCCCTTTACCTTTCAGTTCCGCCAGAATGTTTCCCTTCATCGTCGGAATGGCGACGTAGAACTGGTTTTTCAGGTCGGAGAGATGCACCTCAGTCGTGCCGGCGCCGAACATGTGATTCAGCATGACCCGCTCGTGCGACTCCAACGACGTCCACTCACTCTCTGGCTTGAGCAGGTGGAAGAGGTAGTCGCGATGCGAGAACATCAGCGTTTTCTGTTCTTTCTCCTCGATCTTGAGATAGCCCTTCACCGCCAGGTCCACTAATGTGGAGGTGATGTCGCGGGGATGCACGACATCGTTCATCAGCGTGCCCACTTCGGCGGGCGTCATGCCCTTGGGCGGCTCGTACATGGGCGCAACCGAGATGTCGGGCTTGGGATCGCGGCCTTTGGTCCACCAGAAGAAGAACATCACGACGAACGCCCACAATGGCAGCAGCACGATAATGTTGCTCCGCAGGAACCACATCGCCTCAGTCAGCTTGCTGGGCTGCGTGAGCACGCCTTTGGGGATGTACACGTCGGCGGTCAACCCTTCGCGCATGGAGAGCGGGTCGTTGGTCTGCACAGAGACCGTGTTGCCGTTCACTTGCACCGTGGCGTCCTGCTCGCTTGAGCCATACATCCCGGTGAAGGCCTGCGCGCGCAGCTCACCGGCGGCATTCGCCGGAAAGCTGATGCTGGCCGAGGCGCTTTCAATCGGCACCGGCCAGTCGTTGCCTGTGACGTTCCAGTAGAGTTCGTCATGATCGTCGAACCAGCGCACGGCGTTGGTAATCGTGTAATGGATCTCGACGGTGCGCGTCGTGTTCACCGCATCGGGAATATAAATCTTCAGGTGGCGGCTGCCGTTCTTCGTACTGGAGTCGTACTTCAGCTTGTCACCCTCGCCGTCGGTCACGCCCGTTACCTTGAGGAAGAGCGTGTAGTTGGAGCCGTGCGGCCCGGGATACTCGATGGGAATGTCGCGATAGATGCCGTGAAACGAGCCGTCGAAGACTACGTCAAGGCGCTCGGTGACGGTGGACCTTCCGTCCTGAGCCACCGCCATCTGCGTGTCGAAGCGGGCGATGTGCCACTCGCGCGCGGAGGCGGGCAGGGTGAGCGTAATGCAGAAGAGCACAATCGCCAACCAGATCGGTAAAGCGCCGGCAGTATAGCGATCCTTCGACTCCGCACGACGTCGCTGTCGCGACCTCGCGCTTCGCTCAGGACGACAGGATTGAGGCTTTTGCATGATGAGTCTGCGCCCCGCGAACGGCGAAGGACGAAAAGCGAATGGCGGCCTTCAGAACTTCACCGCTACCGGCTCGCGTT